>JAGLYB010000032.1 GCA_023132545.1 Candidatus Bipolaricaulota bacterium | reverse complement strand
GCTTTTCGGAAATACCCGGCTTCTTCGAGTTCTTTGAGAGCGGTTTTGACTGCGTCAACGCCTTCGAGAGATACAGATGTCAGCAGTCGCTTGTTGGAAACGTCGAATCCAGGGTGGGCCAGCAAATAGGCAAGCAACCCCTTGGCTCGAAATGACAAGCGAGGATCTTCCAGCACGGACTTATCCAAGACGAGATGACGGCTTGCATTGCCAGCCAATCGAATCTGCATGATCTCATCCCGCCTTTCTATTGATATCGAATTGTCGTGAAAG
The DNA here is from genome assembly GCA_023132545.1 of Candidatus Bipolaricaulota bacterium. Classification (GTDB taxonomy): domain Bacteria; phylum Bipolaricaulota; class Bipolaricaulia; order UBA7950; family UBA9294; genus SPBW01. Next base: position 25,629 of record JAGLYB010000032.1, on the reverse strand, counting down.
GGTACCTGCCATCCTAGGATCTGTGCAACCATTTCGCGAGAAGCTCGGCTTCGCGTTCCTTGGTGAGTCCACTATGCCATTCGTGGTCATTCGACCGAGTGCGCGACCAGGCCATCGTTGCCCGAACCGTTTCCTCAAGGGGACGAACCGTCAGGCCGTTGGCGACGGCTCTCTCCGCACGAAAATCGAAGAATCCTCGGGCCATGGGATCGTCTTCTGGAATCCACAATGGAAGCTCTGCCCAAGCCCCGACCCCATGTTCCTTGAGGAACGCGTCATCCATCCAGACAAATTCCGAGACTTCGGCGGTCGCATCGCAGCATGTCTGTAGCAGAGAGTTCATCGTGAAGACTCCGGGAGTGGAAGCAATGTTGTAAATGCCGGGTTCCTCGGACTCCAGCATACTTAGGATCCAAGCAGCCAAATCGCGTACGTCGATGAACTGAATGGGGCGGTTGGGCCGACCTGGGGCAAGGATCTGTCCTCCTTGATCCACCCTCCATGGCCAATAGGTGAATCGATCGCTTGGATCATAAGGTCCGACAATCAAGCCGGGACGGATGAGCAGAGCGCAATCTCCGAATGCAGCCGAAACCTCAGCCTCGCATAGGGCTTTGAGCGGACCGTACGTCTTACCGGTGATTTCCTCTAGGCTTGGGTCGTCGATCGTCGCTAAGACACCGCTTTCGTCGACGCCTTCGGGTAAAGGATCTCCGTACACAGAGACAGAGGATACAAAGGCGTATTGCTGAACAGAGTTCTTTAAGAGTTGCGCCGATGCCTTGACGATCCTTGGGAAGTATCCGCATGTGTCGAGGCAGGCATCGAAGGTTCGGCCGATCAATGGATCCAGGCCACCGTCTCGATCTCCGTGCAGCTGCTCGACGTCCGGGAATAGGTCGACATTCGACTGCCCACGGTTGAACAGGGTGATTTCGTGCCCCCTCTCCAAGGCAAACTCAACCAGAGACCTCCCAAGGAAAACGGTTCCTCCGATGATCAGTAGCTTCATGGTCCCTCGTTTTTCATTAGGATACAGACACGGTCGGCAGAGGAGATTCTAAGCCGGTGAAACTCCACTGCAGGCGGGACAGGCTGGGTTCTTCTCAATATGTATATCTTCGAAGCGCATTCCCGCCCCGTCATAGACAAGAAGCCGGCCGATGAGAGGAGAACCGAACCCGACGATGTATTTGATGGCTTCCGTGGCTTGAATCGTCCCGATCACACCGGGAACAGTGCCCAGAATGCCTGCCTCTTCACCGGTCAGCACCGTTCCCTGCGGCGGCGGTTCGGGGAACAAGCACCGATAACATGGGCCGTCCTCGGTGCAGAAGAGGCTTACTTGTCCCTCCAAACGGAAGATGGCGCCGTAGACATACGGAATACCGAGTTCTAGGCACGTGGCATTGATGTCGTAGCGTGTTTGAAAGTTGTCAGTCCCATCGATGACAAGGTCATATCTCGATGTAATATCCAGGCTGGCTTCTCTTGTGAAGCGAGAACTGTATGCTACCACTTCGATATCTGGATTCAGATCGGCGATCCGATGTTTGGCAGATTCGACCTTGGAACGCTTGAGCCAGGCTGTGCCATGGAGAACTTGTCTCTGCAGATTTGACAGACTAACGATGTCGTCATCCACAATGCCGATTGTGCCTACGCCAGCCCCGGCGAGATAGAGCACGCTCGCGCTGCCTAGGCCGCCGACGCCAACGAGAAGCACGCGTGCTGCCTTCAGGCGTTTCTGTCCTTCTTCTCCGATATGAGGGAGCACAAGATGTCGCGCATAGCGTTGTCTTTCTTGCGGACTCAAGTCCGAGAGGCTCATTTGTTCTTTCATCATTCGATCCTTACTGCAGCATCCCAGGTGTTGACCACAAGATCAAGTACGTGCGGAGGATGAGCTTTGAGTTACAGCACCATCTCATAGGCGAACACATCGGGTTTGAACTCAGACCACGATGTAAATCCGGCTTCTCGAAGCCATTCCAGCACGGCAGCGTGTCGTCCCAGATGGATGGGCACCATGATTCCCATTGTCTTGCTCCCATACAGTCGCAAGCCATGGTTCAGTAGGGCACGCATTGCGGAAGGTTCGCCGTCCAGGAAGTTGATGGTACTCGGTCCGCCATGGGCGGGGTCTTGGCGAATACACAACACGGCCTCTAACTGATCTTCATCCCAATAACCGAGACGACATTCGAGCCGTGCGATCGCTTCACGGGGATCGTGATCGAAGGGGAAGAATCGCCATCCGCGTGGAAATCGTCGCTGCGCGAGGGAAAGGAACTCGGAATGGCTCACGAAGTCGATCGTTTCCTGCTCTGAAACCGGCCGAATGTTTAAGGAGTTCACAACACCCTTTGGCGGTTCCAACCCAGCCGGACGCTCCAGGAAGGAGAACGTTCCCACCAATTGGAACCCATACGATTCGATGATGTGGATCGACGCTTCGTTGTCGATGTAGGTGGATAGTTCAATATGCGTGGCGCCAGCATCTCGAGCGGCACGGATGAAATATTCAGTAATGGCCTTTCCTGCTCCGCGTCCCTGACAGGCGGGATCGGTGCGAATGCCTTCAAACCAGGCGATTCCCGGACACAACCACGTTCGATGAGCAAATGCGAGGATGTGGTCATCCAGCATTGCGACCACCAACTCTCCTTTGAGGTCCGTGAGCCAGCCATCGAGCAATTCGGGTACATAATCTTCGCCGTCCCAAATTTGTGCCGAGATCTCGAGAATACGTTCGCGATCATCCAGAGTGGCTCTGCGAACGCGAATCGGTTGATTGGACATGTCTCCCCCTTGGTGAGAGGGCTTCATGCTACCGGATGATTTGGTAGGGTTTCCAGCACTCTAGAAGAAACCGACTCCGGGCCACTCGGATTCCCAAAGACAGATGAATGTCTTGCCAGTTGGCTGTGTCGTCCCGGTTAAATGATACACAGGAATCGAGGGCTAACTGCGGCGAAAGCGTCGAACCAATTCGCGGCGGCTGGAAACCACCAGCGCAACCAGGAACATGGCGATGGATACCAGGACAATGGCTGCTCCCGAGGCCACACCCCAATAGAACGAGAGGTAGAGCCCGATTACCCCGGCGATAGCGCCCAGCAAGGCGCCGACCAGCAGCATGGAGGGCAGGCGTTTGGTGAGAAGATGTGCGGTAGATGCCGGTGTGACCAGCATGGCCAGCATTAATCCGATGCCTACGGTCTGAAGAGAAAGCACGACGGTGACGGCAATTAGTACAAACAACAAATAGCGGTAGAATGAAGCACGAATGCGTAACGTGCGTGCCAGTGTGATGTCGAACGAAACGAGGACGAGCTCCTTGTAGAACAGGAAGAGCAGCAGCAACACAACGCCTCCAAATGCTCCCAGTAGAATCAAATCATGGTTGGAGACCCCGAGAACGTTGCCGAACAGGAAATGCACAAGGTCGACTGAGAAGCCCCTGACTGTTGAGATCAAGGCAATCCCAAGGGCGAACATGCCGGCAAACACAATGCCGATGGCAGCGTCCTCACGGAACCGGGTTCGTTCCGAGATCCATCCCATGCCGAGGGCAACGAGAATGGCGGTTCCCATCGCCCACCAGAACAATCCGCGGCGATCGCCCTTGCCGATAGAGATGAAGCCGACGGCCAAGCCGGGCAGGACGGAATGGGCCAGGGCATCACCGATAAACGTCATGCCGCGCAATACAACGAATGCGCCAACGGCCGAACATAGCACACCGACTGAGATTGCCGCGATCAACCCACGCACCATGAAGGCAAACCGAAGCGGGGCCACCAGCCATTCAAACATCTTCGTGCTCGCCTCCCGAACAGGCGGTATCGTGAATGATGAATGCTCCATCTTTGTCCGGTATCACCTGAAGGCAACTGCCATACGCCCTTCTCAGAACATCCTCGGTCAGCACAGCCTTGGGCGTTCCGAATCCCATCGTCTCCCCTCGTAGCAGAAGGATCTTGTCGAAGTGGGATGCTGCGATGGATAGATCGTGAAGGGACATGATCACCGTCACCGCTCGACGATAGAGATTTGCGATCAATGCGAGTACCTCACGATGCGTATGTACATCCAAGCCTACCAAGGGCTCGTCGAACAGAATCAGCTCTGCCTTCTGCGCCAAAGCACGCGCAATGAACAACCGCTGTTGCTGTCCACCGGACAGGGCCTCAATCTGACGTTGGGCATAGGCTGTGAGTTCTACGGCCTCAAGAGAAGAACGAACAACATCGTGATCCTGCGATCGTGGCTTACGTAAAGGCCCGATACGTTGCGTACGTCCCAACATCACGAAATCGGCCAATGTGATGGGAAATCGCCAATCCAATGTGTTTTTCTGAGGTACATACGCGATACAGATGTGACGACAAGGCCCGTGGCCGTGAATGAGAACCTTGCCCTTCATCGGATCGAGTAGCCCAGCCAAGGCCTTGAGAAGGGTCGATTTGCCGGCTCCATTGGGACCGACCACAGCCAAGCGTTCTCCCCTTCCTAATTCGAACGATATATTGACAATGGCTGGCTGGCCGGCATATCCTGCCGAAAGCCCACGAACAGCCACCGCGGCTGCATCGACATCATGGATAGCCTGATCCGATCTTCCCTTCTTCGTCAGCGAGAAGTTCCGTCTCTTCGGGATGACGGTGCTCTTCTGATGGATCATTCGTACGGCCCTAGTCCTTCGAGGATGGTGTTGGCCGTATGCCTCATGAAATCGAGATACGTGCCGGCGGGTCCGTTCGGATCACTAAGTGCTCCCGTATACATGAAAACAATTCGGGTTCCAGTGTCTGCGGCGATCTGCTGTGCAAGCGAAGGATTGACAGTCATTCCCACGAAGATTGCCGGAATATTGAGGGATTCGATGGTGGATATGAGCTCGGCGAGTTCGCGTGCCGAAGGCTCGGACAGTGTGCTGAGACCGGGGAAAATCGTTCCCACTTGTTCAAAGTCGTATCGTCGCGCGAAGTATCCATACACATGGTGATCGGTGACCAGCAATCGACGATCGGCTGGGATCTCCTCTAGGAGGGCTTGAATCCATGTATCCAGGGCGGCAAGGTTGCTTTGATACGTGGCGGCGCGCGTTTGGAATTCGGACTTCAGCGACGGGATCAGCTGGCTTAGTTGATCGCGAATGATATCGACCCAAGCTGAAACCAAGATGGGATCGAACCAAACGTGAGGATCATATGCACCATGATCCCCATCATGAACCTCATCATCTGTGGCGAGCAGCTCCGGAAGATTGGCCGACAGCGAAATAACGTGGTCTTCGATCGATTCTAGAATGTTGCTTAATCCTGCTTCGAGGTCCAATCCGTTGATGAACACAAGATCCGCGCGTTGAAGCGCCACCAGGTCTTGAGGACGCGGTTCGAAAGAGTGCGGATCGGTATCCGGACCCAGCAGCACGAGAACGTCAATGTCCTCACCGGCGATCTGCCGGACCACATCTCCGACGATGCTGGTTGTGCACAAGACCTCTGTTCCCAGCGCGATGACGCCTACACTATGGAACAGGCAACATGCAATCAGTCCGACGAACGCTATCCTCACGCGAACCTCCCGTGGCTCGTGCCACAAAGAGACCATACACGGGAAATCGACCCTCGGCCACTCGCAAGGATCTTCACACGACTGACACAAGTCTGGCCCGCCACCTTCACCGTAACCCGGTACCTTGTGCCCAGCATGAAACCAATACAAGGGCTCCAAAACACGAATCTGGTAAGGAGGAACACGTCATGAAGAAGCTTTCGAGAATTCTATCGATGGTGATTGTGGTGGGCATGATTGCCGTCATCCCGGCGAGCACTCAGATCCTGTCTGGATCAAGGGGTGAATCGTCCGATGGCGTTAACCTGCCGATACTTGTTCTGGTCAATCGGCTTGAACTGTCTGAGGAGCAAATGGAGGCGCTGCAAGACCTTCTCAGCGACCTTCTCGAAGAGAGGGAAACGGTGGATGCTTTTCGTGCCGAGTTCGAGGACGTCATGATCAAATTCAACGGAAAGGGTGAAGAGCTCGACGAACTGCTGTCCACGTTCCGGGAAGAACAGGGGGCTTTGGCTGAAGCGCTGCATGAATCAGTCAAAGCATCGCTCGATGAAGCCCGTGATCTGCTGTCCATTAACCAAGGGATCGTGTTGCGAGAAGCACTTCCCGAATTGTTGGGAGGAGGCGCTTTTCTGGGATCCGACCGCGGCATTGACCGACTCCATTACACAGCTGGAACAATGGCGAATCGCATGTCGATGCAGCCGATGGGACGAGCTGCCATGATAGAGCAGATGCAGCAAGCACATCACGGTGGACGAGCGGGAATGCAATCGCCGATGCAAGGAAACACGCGGATGGACACCAGGATCGAGTCTTTCGATCAAGAGTCACATCGATTCGGAGACGACTCGATGTCGAGCATGATGCAGGAACGATTTGGCTCCGATAGCATGAGGCAGATGCCTGGAGAGAGGTTCGGTCATGATATCGACAATGTGGATACCGATATGATGATGGAACAACACGGAAATGGTTTCGGGCATGGACAATCTGATGATCATCAGGTTTCTGAAGAACGCTGCGAGCCATTGGACGGACACTGCGGCGGAGCCCCGAAGAATCACGGCGAGCATGGAGATCGTATCTTCGGCAGCGCCCTCACTTATTTGGATCACCGAGCCGGAAACGCCATTCTTGCACGAGGCAGTCATGGACAGGTACAGGTTGGTGGACGAGGTCGGTTCGGCGGGAATTCAGCCCTTACGCAGCGACTTCAATCGATCCACACTGAACAGCGCGATTCGTTCGAATTGCTGGAGCAAGTAGTGGAAGTTCTGCAACTCAAACTCGGGGCAATGGAATAATCAACTCTGGGTGCTTCTAGTCCTCAGAGGTGCGCCGCTCGGAAACGGGCGGCGTATTTCTTTGCGGCTATGAGATGGATACAGGGAGGGTGAAGGCGAAACAGGCTCCTCCATCGGGGGCGTTCTCCGCCCAAATGCGGCCACCATGCGCTTCGATCAACGCCTTGGCGATGGAGAGGCCCAGCCCTGCGCCCGTGTCATCGCTTGTTCGAGCTTCGTCGGCGCGATAGAAGCGGTCGAAAACATGTCCAAGATCGAGCTTCGAGAGCCCGGGGCCCGAATCACAGATCGCTACTTGAACTTTATGTCCAACTTGCTTTGCCTGAACAACGATGTTGCCTTCAGCCGGTGTATGCCGAATGGCGTTGGACAGCAAGTTGAGCAAGACCTGTTCGATGCGTTGAGCGTCGGCCTCGATCCTCGGTAAATCGGCCTCGATTTCGCGAACGAGGGTGATCTCCTCGTCTTCCATCTGGACGCCAATTGTTTCGAGAATGGTCTCGAAGATATCTTCGATCGAGCATGGCCTGGGATGCATCGATAATCGGCCCGAGTCAGCCAGTGCTAATTGATGTAGATCTTGAATCAGCCGGGTGGTCAGCAAGATCTTGTCATGCAGGGCGGATAGCGTTGCCTGCGTTGGCTCCATCAGGCCATCGCGAAGGCTTTCCAGGGTCGTTCGCACAGCAGTGATCGGTGTTCGTAGTTCATGAGAGATGTCGGCGATCAGGCGTTTCTTAACCTGCTCGGAAGATTCAAGGCTTGCGGCCATTTCATTGAACGAACTGGCCAGCCGACCAATCTCATCGGAAGAGAGGATATCTACGCGCTCATCGAACTTCCCCTCGGCGATGCGGTGTGAAGCACGGTCCAGCTTGCGGAGGGGTCTCGTCAATTGCCGGATGAGGAAGAACGAGAGAAACATCGCGGCTACGCCAGCTGTCAATCCAGCCAGCAGCATCGAGCGACGTGACCTCTGCAAATAGCCCTCTTCCAGCTCGAGCCCGGCCAGGAATCGAGTGGGAAGGAACGTCCATTGCTGTCCATCCGGTGTTTCAAAGTTTGTTCCGAGTTCGAGGAGTTCGTCGTCAATGTGGCGGCCTACTTGCACCTGTCTCAGATTGGGCGTGAACACGACCTGACCATCGTCGTTGACGATGATGGCGGGAAGATCGACCTGTTGTTGGACAAGGGATTCCAGCAGGTCGTCCATGTTTCCGATTTGCTCGTAAAAGGCTCGAAAGAGATTGAAGGTCATGCGATCCTGCTGTGAATACCGTCCGGTGGTGAATTCGGAAAACGCGCGATTCACGGACAAGCTCATGAAGAAGTATCCAGCTAGCGTGGTCAGTGCAATGATCAAGACAAAGGCGGTCAACAGCTTGGCCCCAAAGGACAACTTTCGAAGTCGTTTGATCACGATCCGCTCTCTTTGGCTAGCTTGTACCCCACACCGAAAACGGTCAGGATCAACGAAGCCTCGTGAGGATCGGGCTCGATCTTCTGGCGCAGGCGCTTGATGTGTGAATCGACCGAGCGTTCGAACCCCCCATAAGCATCGCCACGCACGGCCTCTAATAACTCTAGCCGCGTAAACACCCGCCCCGGCTGCGCCATCAGAAAGGCCAGTAAATCGAATTCCATTGCTGTGAGTTCAATCGGTTCACCGGAGACTCGAACTTGCCGCTGTTCATGATCGAGGCGGATCGAACCGACTTCAAGAACGCTGGACGTTCCACCGGTTGAGCGGCGCAGCACAGCGCGAACACGGGCCTCTAGCTCGCGGGCGCTAAATGGCTTGATTACATAATCATCGGCGCCGGTTTCCAAACCTGTGATACGATCCTCTTCTTCCACGCGAGCCGTCAGCATGATGATGGGAACATTAGAGCGCCGGCGAATGTGCTGGGCAACAGTGATTCCGTCCATTTCCGGCAACATCCAATCAAGGATGATGAGATCGGGAGCATGGGCATCGAATTGTGCCAGCGCCTCCTTGCCGTCATAGGCGGCGAACACCTCGAAATGCGCGGCCTCCAAATAAGATCGCACTGATTGAACGACCCACGGTTCGTCATCAACAACAAGAATTCGCGTAGCCATAAGAGTGAATCCAGTATAGGGGATTAACCTGTTTGGGTCTATGTTGTGTCGTTTCTTGAATCTCCGAAGAGGCCGAACTACTTCATAGAGATCGTTTCGTGAGAGCAGCACTCTGTTTGACAGATCCAACGCTTTCTCACTGAAGCTGAGCATGCAGGGTAGAACCATAAGGTATGCCACTTCGAGAAGTGTTTGGTTAGAGATCAGTTTACTTGGAAGAGCATGATCTTGTGGTCATCTTCTTCAGTCAGGTGTTGAGCGAAGCTCGACCCGCTTGGCTGAAGCCATACGCCGAATGCTGGACGAATAGCAGATTTCGTTGTCAATACAGCACGGAGATTGGGCTAACGAAGGCGTTCCCAAGTACGATCTGCCAGGCTCCAAAACCAGCCTTGAGAATGCTCTTTGAGAGAGCATCTCACATCCTGGCAGACGATAGGTCATCCGCGGGATCGTGTTCGTCTTCGCTCCGCTGCAAGGAGCTTTCTAAGGTAACTTGCTTGCCCCGTGTGGTAGCAGAAGTCGCCGAGGTTGTGCCAGAGAAACGTCCATGCATTACGCTCTCTGCGATCCAGTACCAGCATCTTGGCTTCCCACGAAGGATCATGCTGGACAAGGTACCCCTTCAGCGTTTGCCATGCGCTCTCTAAGTATTCCACGCACTCATCCGCTTCAACTCCCGGTTCTTCTTTGGTCTCATCGTATGTGGAGCCCTTGGCTGAGCCCCAAGCAATGCCGGATCCTCGCAAGTTAGCGGGAATACGGTTTCCTGAAATCCGACCGTAGCCAAGCCAGAGCAAGCCGGCGCAGTGGCGGACGATCCAAGCTAACGAGTTTCGAATCCCAGTAGGAGTCCATTCCATCTCGTCCTCACTTACTCCCTCGCAATACCGCCGCAACTTTCCAACGGAGAACTCGATATTCTCAATGAAAACGGTTAACTGCGTATCGGCTACCTTTGCCATGGGGCCCCTCCAGGATCTTCCGCGCTCTGTGTCACGGAACTTGACCGCCTAGCTCTGTACCCTACATTGCCTATTCCTCATCTGCCAACTCCTGTGACGCATCCTTATCTGAACGTACTTTGCAGGCCTAGACGAGGAAAGACGAGTTCTCTCACAGCCGAACAGAGGGCACCAAAAGTCATGACACTTTCTGGTTGTCGAAACGTTAGTTGATTAAGTGAATCGCGCGGGACACCAAATTCTCGATACAACAAATCGCTTAACCCTGTTGTATGGAGTCCTCTGGTAAAGTATGGTTAGATCTAGGTTCCTCTTGGGAGGAGGTTCTATGACTTCTTGGACGGCATTACGAGACGGATTCGACGCATTCACAAGGCGGCTCCCTCTGCTACTGGGGGCCTGGTTGGTGATCCTTGCATGCCAGCAAGTGATCCGTCTACTGGTTCCCGATTCCATGATATGGCTTCAAATCATGGTGATGATGATTCTTGCCCCATTGCATGCAGGTCAGTATCTGCTTGCCTTGAAGGTTGTCCGCAGGGAGCCGGTTGTCTTCAAGGAGCTCTTTGAAGGGATGTCCCAAGCGGGTCCCATCATTGGGGCTTATCTACTCTTCAATCTTCTGACCATGTTGGGATTTGTTGCCTTGGTCATCCCCGGCATCATTGTCGCTCTGATGTACTCATTCGTACTGATTCGCTTCCTCGATCCCAAGGAAGGCCCGCGAACCGTACGACCCATCGAAGCCATGCGCGAAAGCGCCAGCATCACCAGAGGTTATCGCGGAACCCTGTTCGGTATTGGCTTCTTGCTGGCCATTCCATACATGGTGTTGTTCTTCTTACTTTGGATGTCAACCTATGATTCCAGCATTCCTGGTTGGGTCATCGAACTTGTGACCATCCTCAGCGGCACGCTTTTTCTTGGTCCGGTTGCCGCCACTAGCTACATGGTGGTCTATGATCACGCGATAAACCATCCGCGAGGGTAGAGGTCGTATGCGTTAAGGAATGTCCAAGTCGGCTTGGATTCCCTAGGTTCTTTGGCCGTGAAGACCGCTCGGCCCGCATCATTAAAGGTACAAATTGTGGCCTATCCCATTAAGTCTGTCCTCAAGAGAGAAGGCCAATTCGCTGATCGATGTGCTTTGAGGGTCCTGGTAGCACGGGGAGAATCCTCGGAATTTCCTGAGTGCGCTACATGCTTTCTGAAGGTTGTCTTCTTGCCTCAAAAAACGTGAATTCATCCACAGCATCATCAGATTCCGTAGTTTATCTGACTTGACAGCACGGTTTTTTTCCTCTATGGTGTGTCTGTTGTGGAATATATAGATGACGTTTTGACTATGTCAAAAAGGATGAAATGGCGCCACGGCCTCTCCAGGGATCTGGGGGCGGATGGTGATAACGAACGGTCAACGCATAAGCGTGGCGGTTCGTTTTTTCTTTCCCCGCTCCATTATGTGTGGCGATCTCCCATTCTGTACTTTGAAATCGTGAAGGAGGTAAACGAGCAAACGCGCTGATCTTTCTGGCAGAACATCGAGTAAAGAGTGAGCAAGGAGGTCAAGGATGCTCCGAAAATTTGGTTTAATTGCCGTTCTACTTGTCATGGTTTTCAGCGGCACACTAATGGCACAAGATGAAGGTCCGGTCGAATTTGGTATCGTCTGTGAATTGAGTGGTCATGGTGCAAGTCACGGCGCGCACTGGCGCGACGGAATCCTGCTAGCATTCAGCGAGATCAACAACGCTGGCGGCATATTGGGTCGCCAGATCGAGTACTTCCTCGTTGACACGGAAAGCCGACCGGCAATCTCCATAGCCGCGATGCAGTACGCGATCACCAAGGAACCATTTGCCATTCTCGGAACGATCTACAGCTCCTCGACGATCGCCAACATGGCGACAGTAGAAGAGGCGGGAATCATCCAGATGGTCGGCTCGACGTCCACGAGCATCTACGAACAAGGCAACTATAACGTGTTCGCGACGTCGCCGATTAACCGGAATGTATTCCCGTGGCTGGTCCGCTGGATGGGTGAAGATCTCGGTGTTGAACAGATTGTCATGGTTTATACCAATGATGAGATGGGCAGCGACGGTCGCGACATTCTGTCTGCGGCTGCCGAGGAATTCGGTCTAGGCTTCGAAGGGATTGCAATCCAAACAGCTCAGGCGGACTTTGCCGGTGAAATCGCTCGAATTCAGGGAATGGGAGCCGACACGATCTTCCTCTATGGTCACGAAGAGGAGAATGCGCGGTTCATGATCCAGCTGAAAACGCTGGGCGTCGATTTGAGTGTTGTTGGATACAGCCCGCTTCTCAGTGCTCTTGCGGTTGAATTGGGCGGCGAGGCAATGGAAGGCGTGATGGGCGCGGCGACATGGTCGTACAAGTACGAGCCGATCGCTGATTTTGCCGCAATGTTCCAGCTGTTGTACGACGAAATCCCGTCGCACGATGCGATGAAGGGATACGTTGCCGTATACACGCTCAAGACAGCGATCGAAGCAGTCGGTGCGTTTGATGCGGATGCTGTGCGAACGTGGCTCCACGAAAACACGATTACGACGGAGATGGAGCCAAACGTGTTCCTCAACACCTCGTATCGAGAAGATGGAACTGTTGACCGCAATCTCTTCCTCGTGAAGATCGAGAACGGCGAACAGGTCATCATCAAGATCATCTCGTCACAAGACGGCTAGAATCATAGCCTGACTATAAGGCCTGCGGAGAAGCGGGGAACAACCGTTCACAACACCGGTCTCCGCGGGCCTTCTGAGATGCTGTACAACGACGCTTCAAAGGGGAATGCCAAACGTCCCCTTAGGTTTTTGAGCAAAGAAAACTAGGGGAGGCACGACGTGTTCCTTGCAGTCAAACGCTCATCGCTTCGCGGGTCAATCCGCATCCCGGCTTCGAAGTCGCATACCATTCGCGGCGTTATCATGGGGTTTCTCGCTGATGGGCAATCGCAGATCCTTCATCCATTGGATGCTGCAGATACGCTGTCGGCAGTCGATTGCTGTCGGCAACTGGGTGCACCGATCGATCAACGCAACGATCGGTGGATCATCGACGGTACTGGAGGACGGCTCCCGTCGTCCTCCCTGTCTATCCATGTTGGCAATTCAGGCACCACGCTCGGCAATCTGATTGCCGTCTGTGCGACGGGTGATGTCCCCATTACGCTTGATGGTGATGAGAGCATTCGTACACGTCCGTTTGGGCCACTGCTTCAGTCTCTTCAGCAACTGGGAGCAACTGTTGAATCGGCATCACTGGACGGCACGGCACCGATCACGATTCGCGGCCCATTGCATGCTGGGCAAGCTACTGTGAACGGTACGACGTCGATTTACCTCACTCCGCTATTGCTAGCTGCGCCGCTGGTTACTGGAACGATTCGCTTGAATGTTGACGGTGTGATGAACGAGAAGGGCTACGTACGAATGACGCTGGACTGGCTTCGTGCCTGTGGTATCGAGGTCACATCCAACGACGCACTGACACAGTTTGAGATCATAGGCCCGCAATCGTACACGCCGTTTGAACGACCGATTGCTGCCGATTTCTCATCAGCAACGTTCCCAGGTTGTGCGGCCATACTTGCGGCTGACCCCGACGTCCTTCTTCAAGGTCTCGATTTCAACGACAGCCAGGGAGACAAACAAGTGTTTGAGTATCTACGGCAGATGGGGGCAACGCTTGATATTCGTGGTAGCGAGCTTCGCATTCAGCGCAGCGAATCTCTTCGTGGGATCCGAATGGATCTGTCGAACACACCGGATGCACTTCCAATGCTGGCTGTTGTCGGCTGTTGCTGCGAGGGAGAGACCGTGCTGGAGAACGTTGCTATGGCGCGAATCAAAGAGACCGATCGCATTGCCGTCATGTGTGCTGAGTTATCGAAGATGGGGGCGAAGATCGAAGAGAAGCCGGACGGTCTCATGATCCGTAAAAGCGTGCTTCACGGCGCTAGTGTCAATGGTCATGATGATCATCGTGTGATCATGGCTCTTGCTGTTGCCGGATTGATTGCCGAGGGAGAAACGCGGATCAACAGCGCGGAATCAGTGCGCATTACCTATCCAACATTCGTGTCGTCGATGCAGGCAATTGGTGCACGAATGACGGTGCATGAAGAATAGGAGGTTGCCATGTTGGGGAACACGTTTGGGCGGGCGTTTCGCATAACAACGTCGGGCGAGGCGTTTGGCACAGCGCTTGTCGGCATTGTCGATGGTGTCCCTGCAGGACTTCCCTTGGTCGAGGCAGACATCCAGCATGATCTGGATCGGCGTAAGCCGGGGCAGAGCGAGATTGCTACACCACGAGTGGAATCGGATCGGGTTCGCATTCTATCCGGAACCCTAGATGGGTTTACGACAGGCGCGCCCATTGGGTTGATCATTGACAACGAATGGGCAACACCGGAACGAATTGCCTCTTATATGGACGAAAAGACTGTCATCAAGCCGGGGCACGCGACCTACACATATTTCGCCAAGCATGGCCCTTACCGTGATTGGGTCGCTGACGGACGCGCCAACGGCCGAGAAACTGCGATGCGTGTTGCTGCGGGAGGCATCGCCAAGAAGCTGCTTGCTTCGATGAACGTAGAGATCATCGCCTACACCAAAGCACTCGCCGGCATCGAGGCACCGGACATGTCGTATGAAGAAATTCGCGCCGGCGCCGATGTACCACCGGTTCGCTGCCCGGATGCCGAGACTGCACAGCGGATGCTGGATCGGGCACTCCAGGCGAAACGCGAAGGAGAGAGTCTGGGAGGCATCGTCGAGGTAATCGCACACAACGTCCCAGTGGGATGGGGGGAGCCGGTCTTTGACAAATTGGATGCGAACTTGGCGCGTGCACTGATGAGCATTGGCAGTGTCAAGGGCGTGGAAATCGGGGCCGGGTTCCGCTGTGCAAAGATGGTTGGCAGCGAGAACAACGACCTGCCGTACCTATCGTCTGGAACGATACGGTTCCGAACGAATCATGCCGGGGGGATTCTTGGCGGCATTTCAACTGGAGAAGACATTGTTCTGCGAATGGCTGTGAAGCCAACGCCTACGATTGGGGCGGAGCAAGAAACCGTGGACATGGTTCGGATGGAAGCGGCGACCTTCCGCTGTAAGACGGCGACCGATCCGACCATCGTCCCGCGGATGATTCCGATTGCCGAAGCCATGGTTGCCTTGACCCTGATCGATCACGCAATGCTCGCAAAATCACAGAGCCACAGAAAGGAAACATAGATGGGTAAGTACGAACACCTGATCGTCAAGCCGTTTGACTGGGAAGACCGGGATTTGGTATTCCACAACGCCAACGGGCTGTCGAAACTGGGACCTTTGGTTTCGTTTCTCAATCGAGAAATGGTTGATGGTGCCGACATCAACATCTTCGTGCATCACATCGAGGTCAAGGGGGACAAGGGACCGGACTACGTTGAGGTTCACACCCACGACGTGTCGCAGGCGTATGTCTTCCCTGAAGCAGGGCTGCGTTTCGAGGTCATTCTTGGAGAGGAGACATATCAAGCCGAAAGCCCGGCAACCGTCTTCATCCCGCCGGGGATCAAACACAACCTGAAGATCATAGAAGGCAAGGGCATCGAGGTCTGTATTCTCCGCAAGGGGTACTACGGGTGATCCGCGGGCTACCCGGAATCCATGACTGAAAGGGGCAAAATGGGCACGTACTCGAAATACATCGTTAAGCCGTTCGACTGGGCCGAGCGCCCGCTGATTCATCACGACCGCAAAACCATGGACACGCTGGGCCCGCTGATGGCGTTTCTCAACACCGACATGGTCGCCGGATCGGATCTGAACATCTTCGTTCATCACATTGATGTGAAGAACCCTCCGGGACCGGACTACGTAGAGATTCATGCACACGAGGTGTCTCAGGCCTACGTCTTCCCTCAACCGGGAATTACGTTCGAGGTTACGCTTGGGGATGAGGTGTACACCGTGGAAAGCCCGGCAACTGTCTTCATCCCGCCGCGCTTGAAACATACAGTGAAGATTATCAAAGGGTCGGGCATCGAAGTTTCCATCGTCAGCAATGAGAAGTATGAACAGTCGTTGGCCAAGGAGGCGTCCGAATAATGAGGACGGTGGCCATCGGGGAGGTAACGGTTGGAGCAACGCCGCTCTTGGTTGCAACATCGTTGGCGGACAACGTAGACCGCATGCTTGAGGGTGTGCAACGTGCTCGGTCGGCTGGCGCTGACATCGTTGAGCTTCGCATCGACCGTCTAGCGGATTCAAAGGCCGTAGAGGAGCTGGTTCAGCGCGCCGGTGTTCCGCACATCGTGGCATGCCGAACACCGCAATTCGGCGGGTTCTTCCCTGGCACCGAGGAGGAGCGGATCGAACGGTTACAGGCAGCAGTACATGCCGGGGCGACCGCAGTGGACATCGAGTTCTTCACCGAGCCTGAGCTTCGTTCCCAACTGCTTAGATCAGCACGGGAGCACAACGTGCCGGCGCTCATCGGGTATGAGAACATGAAGGAGACGCCGAGTCATGGTGATCTCACGCAAGGATTGCATGATGTGGCCGCTCTTGAACCTGATCTCATCAAGCTGGCGGTCCGCGCGCTGTCGTATAGAGACCTTCTGACTGTACTCAATGTTGCGCTTGACGCGCGATCCTTTCTCAATGTGCCGTTTGCGGCGATTGCCCTTGGAGCACACGGAGCACCGTCGAGACCTATGGCATGCATTCTCGGCGCATCGTTCACGTACTGCGCCGTGGAGCCAGGCACAGTTCCTGGCCAATTGACGATTCAGGAGACGCGAAATTTGATTGACTTGATATCGGAACAGAGGTGGACATGTTCATCCAATTAGTTGTTTCCGGAATCTCCATTGGAGCGATCTACGCACTGGTGGCGATCGGGTTTACGCTATTGTGGCAGGCCTCGCGAACCGTGAACTTTGCGCAGGGAGATTTCCTCACGGTATCCGCAGTGCTGATGTTTATTCTCGTGTGCCTTGGCGTTCCATTCATCTTAGCGCTGTTGGTAACAGTCGGTATCTCGGCTGTGTTGCTGGGATACGTCGTCAAGCGGGGGATCATTCAGCCGCTGATCGACCGTTCCCACACCACAATCATCGTTGCGACAATCGCCCTCAGCTTTCTTGCGTCCAATTCCATCTCAACCTTCTGGTCCGCGCAGTGTAAGCCATTTCCACAGATCTTTGGCATGACGCCGTACCGATTTGGCTCGATTATTCTCTCGCGTCAGCATGTTTGGACGATCGTCATTGCCATCGCGCTCATCTTGGCAATCAACCTGTTTATCCAACGGACGAAGCCGGGAAAGGCGATGCAGGCTGTGGCGCAGAATCGTGAAGCAGCCAAGATCCTGGGCATCAATATCTCTTCGGTAACCACGATGGTATTTGTGATGAATGCCGTGATCGTGGTATTTGCGGCGATGCTCATCGCTCCCGTGTACATGGTGCGGTTCGACATGGGGGCACAACTGGGCTTGAAGGCGTTCTATTCCGCGACAATTGGCGGATTCAACCAGATCCGGGGTGCGCTTCTTGGTGGTTTCCTTGTTGGCGTTATTGAGACCTTTACCTCTGCTTACATCTCTACAGAGTACCGCGAACTGGTGGTCTTGGTTGTCCTCATTGCAGTGATCCTGATCCGCAAAGAGGGGCTACTTGGAACGGAGGAGCGATAACCATGGCAAATCGATCGAATAACAAACCGATCGTCTGGCGGCTGCTGCATTGGGGTATCTTCCTTGGCGTCATCGGCCTGATCCCCATAATCTTCGGAGGGAACTCATACTATATGTACGTTGCGACCCTCATCGGGGTCTACATCATCACCATCATGGGGCTCAACCTGACAATCGGCTACACGGGACAGATCTCGCTTGGGCATGCGGCGTTCATGGGGCTTGGAGCCTATACCGTTGCCTTGATGACCCTGAACGGGTACTCGTTTTGGCTGGCGCTTCCGTTGGGTGCATCCATTGCCTTTGTGGCTGGGTTGATCCTCGGGCTTCCAGCGCTACGTGTCAAGCATCACTACTTGGCATTGGTGACTCTTGGATTTGGAACCGTCATCTACCTGTTCTTATCCAATGAACACGAGATTACAGGCGGCTTCTCCGGGCTTCCCGGAATCCCGCGACCGAGCTTCTTCGGCATCAACTTGTCATCCAATATTGCCTTCTACTTCCTGGTGGCCGGGTTCCTCGTCGTTCTGACAATCATGATGTTGTGGATTCTGAACTCGCGCTGGGGACGAGCATTCAAGGCGATTCGGGAAAATGACATGAGGGCGGAGATGGTCGGTGTAAGCTTGCTGGCGTACAAACTGCTGGCGTTTGCCATTGGAGCCGCCTATGCCGGCGTTGCCGGAGGCCTTCTTGCACCGCTGATGAAATTCATTGATCCGACAGCATTCCCCGTTCATGAGTCATTTTGGTTCTTGATCATGCTGATCATTGGCGGCTCTGGGCGGTTCGAAGGTGCATTTATCGGAGCGATCGTTGTAATGCTTCTGCCGCAATTCCTTCGTGGAGCGCAGCAGTTGTACTTCGTCGTCTTCTCCGCAATCACGCTGGTGATTCTGATCTTCTGGCCGACGGGATTGGCGGGGCTGTCAGATGTCTTCTTCCGGCGGGTTCTGAAACGGAATCCCCCGCAACTGACAAAGTGAGGATGATGGGATGAATAACATTTTAGAGATCAAAGGGTTGAAGAAGAGTTTCTACCAGCTGGAAGCTGTCGGCGGTGTTGATTTCGAGGTCAAAGAAGGCGAGATCCTTGGGTTGATCGGCCCGAATGGTTCCGGCAAGACGACACTGTTCGATTGTGTGACTGGAATCCAACGTCCTTCCGGCGGGGATGTGTTCTTCATGGGCAAGAGGATTACGCGTATGAAGCCGCACAATATCTACCGTCTTGGGGTAGGGCGAACGTTTCAGCTTGTCCAGCTATTCCCCGGCATGACAGTGCTCGACAACATGGTTATGGCGATCCAGGAGAGCGAAGGGACGATCCTCAGCCGGTTGTTCCAGATCGACGAATCAAAAGACGTACGCCGGGCGATCGAGCTTCTGGAGTTTCTGAACATCATTCACCTCAAGAATGAAGTGGCGAAGAATCTCTCGTATGGGCAGCAGAAGCTGCTCGATCTGGGCATGGTTCTTATGTCCGATCCAAAGCTGATCATGCTCGACGAACCGATGGCTGGTGTGAATGCGACACTCGGTCGGGAGATTTGCGAGCGTCTGGTCGAGCTGAATGATCGTGGGTGCAGCTTCCTGGTGATCGAACACAACATGCGGATGGTGATGGGATTGTGCCATCGTATCGTCGTCCTCGATTACGGGAAGAAGATTGCGGAAGGATCCCCAGACGAGATCCAAAAAAACGAACAGGTCATGGCGGCCTACTTTGGAGGGTAACGTGGCATTGCTGAAGGCAAGAAACATTGTGGCCGGGTACTCCAAGGAACTCGACATCCTGAATGGGGTCTCGCTTGATGTGAAAGAGGGAACGATGGTTTCAATCATCGGTCCCAACGGTGCGGGGAAGTCAACGATATTCCGCGTGTTGTTCGGACTGCTGCCTGCGCGTGAGGGCACGGTCACATTCGATGGTCAAGACGTGACCAATCCTTCGCCGGCAGAGCTGCTTCGTCTCGGGATTACATTTGTTCCGCAGGGACGACATGTGTTCCCGCTGATGACGGTGCGAGAGAATCTTGAACTTGGCGCGTACATCCGCAAGGATCGCAAGGGGATCCAGAAGGATCTCGAACGCGTGTACGATCTGTTCCCTCTCCTTCGCGAACGCAGCAAGCAAAAGGGCGGAAGCTTGAGCGGTGGTGAGATGCAGACGCTTGAGATGGGCCGCGCGATGCTGCTCAATCCACGCCTGATGTTCCTTGATGAACCGTCATTGGGGCTCTCGCCAATCATGGCGAATGAGGTCTTTGACAAGATTGAGGAAATCCGCAGTGCAGGCAGCACGATGTTGATTGTCGAGCAGAACGCCGATCGAAGTCTCAAGATGTCGGATTATGCCTATGTGTTAGAGACGGGCTGCAACAAGTACGAGGGGCCTGCTGAAGAGATTCGCAACAACGAGGAGGTGAAGCGCCTCTACCTTGGTGGGTAGAGAGCCTTCCTCGATGTCAGACAAGCGGATGTTCCGGCAGGGCAACATCGGATCTCTGCAAGTACGAAACCGCATTGTCATGCCGGCGATGGCAACCAACTTCGCGTCAGCTCATGGTGAACCTACGCCTCAAATGATCGCTTACTACGCAGCGCGTGCCCAAGGCGGGGCTGGATTGATCATCATCGAGAACGCGTCAATTGATGAACCGGTAGGAGGCAACGGAGCCGTCCAATTACGGATCAATCATGACCGGTATGTGCCTGGACTGTTCGAGCTGACGCGGGCTGTGCGGGAGCGCGGTGCCGCGGTAGCAATTCAGATTAACCACGCTGGGGCTGTAGCAAAACCGCAGAGGACCGGCGTGCCCGCAGTTGCACCGTCGGATGTGGGATGGACTGCGAACGCTCTACCCCCTGTGCCGCTTGAGGTATTCGAGATCGAGGGTCTCATCGACTGCTATGCGCGAGCCGCCGTGCGGGCCAAGCGAGCTGGATTCGATGCCGTCGAAATCCATGGGGCACACGGATATCTGATTGCACAGTTCCTGTCTCCGATTACAAATCAGCGGACCGATGCGTTCGGAGGGACTCAGGAGAAACGCTGGCGGTTTGCCCTCGATGTAGTACGAAGAGTGAGGCAAACTGTGGGCTGCGACTATCCACTGTTATTCCGTTTAAGTGGGGACGAGTTTCTTCCTGAAGGCAGGGCTCTTGACGAATCGGTTGAGCTGTGCCATGCCCTGGTTGACTCCGGTATCGACGCGTTGCATATCTCGGCTGCTACAGCGGCGAATCCTGAGAAACAGCTTGAGCCGATGGTCTATCCCGAGGCTTGGCGAGCGTATCTTGCGGCGACGATCAAGGCTGCAGTGGACATTCCGGTTGTTACAGTCGGTGTTTTTCGGAACCCTGAGACCGTGGAGCATACGCTGGCTGAAGAGGCAGCGGACTTCGTGGCCATCGGGCGCGGCCTTATTGCTGATCCGCAATGGCCAAATAAGGCGGCCGCAGACAAAGCTCCAACAATCCACCGTTGCATTTCGTGTAATCGATGTGTTCAACGACGCGTTTTTGACGATCTGCCGATCTGCTGTTCGGTCAATCCCGAGGTCGGATTCGAGGGGGAAGCACACCCCGAACCCTGCAGTGAGAGACGAGTCATTGTGGTTGGCGCTGGGCCAGGCGGATTGCAGGCCGCGGCAACAGCGGCCATCGCTGGAGCGCAGGTTGTCTTGCTCGAACGCGAAGCCGAACTTGGGGGACAGCTTCGCTACGCCAAGGTTCCGCCGCACAAGGAAAAGATCGACTGGTTGCTTGACGACATGATCCAGTCACTTCCGGCAAGTGTAGAGATCAAAACAGGAATCGACGTCAGGGTGGAGACCATCCGCGAACTGCATCCGGATGCAGTCATTCTGGCAATCGGAGGAATTCAAAAACATCTCTCCGTAGCCGGCATCTCACAGAAACACGTGTGGACGGTTGAGCGTGCTTTGGCCTCTTGCGACTCAGTCTCCGGAGAAACGGTCGTGGTGATTGGTGGAGGATTGGTCGGCTGCGAGACCGCATCCTACTGTGCAGAACGAGGTGGCAAGGTCACTGTTCTCGAATTGCTAAATGACGTGGGACGGGACTGCGAGCCAATCTCTCTCGCGGCGCTCTTGCGGCATCTGGAAGAGGGACACGTCGAAATTCGTACCGATGTTCGTGTAATCGAAATCCGATCCGACACTGTACTCATCGAGAAGGACGGCCGACAGAGTGAACTTCCGGCCACCCGAGTGGTGGTGGCCATTGGAGCCGAATCGAATCTTACAGTAGCGAATGAGCTAAGGGACGACCCGTTCCCCGTGTTTGTTGTGGGTGATGCACGTGACCCGCGGGGAATCCAGGAAGCGGTGTATGAAGGCTGGCGTGCCGCATGGCGCGCAGTGATGCGAACAGAAGACGGAACGGACGGTTGAGGAGGATCGATGCAACGAGTTGTGAGAGTCAACGCGCGAACGTGCGCAATTGAACAGACGCCCGTTTCAGACGAGATGTCGCTGTGGGGAGGTCGTCAGTTAATCGCCAATATCTTGGCCCGCGAAGTGGATCCTACGTGCGAGCCGCTTGGACGTGGAAACAAGTTAATCTTTGCACCAGGATGGCTTGGTGGAACAATGATTCCGACGAGTGGTCGACTGTCTATTGGGGGGAAGAGTCCGCTCACCGGTGGCATCAAGGAATCGAACGTTGGGGGAGAGGCCGGGCAGACGCTGGCTCGTGCCGGGGTCCGAGCATTGATTATCGAAGATGCACCGGATGATCCGGCTTCGCGGGTTCTTCGAATTGATCGAAACGGTGCAACGTGGGTTGACGATCTGACGTTGGATCGACTTTCGGTTCGCGAGACGTTGGGGATACTTCGCGAACAGTTCGGCGAGCGATGTGGCTTTCTGGTGATTGGTCCGGCGGGGGAGTTACGCATGACGGCCTCCGGCATTGCGACAACGGATGTCACTGGCGTGCAGATCCGGTATGCGGGACGTGGAGGTCTCGGTGCCGTGATGGGATCAAAGGGGATCAAAGCAATCGTGATCGACGATGAGGGAGCGCCGCCGCAGGCCGGCGCGGATGCCGATTGTCTTAAGAAGGCATCCCGCCGCTTCACCGAACTAATCCTGGCCAGCCCGAAAATCGAAGGGCGGCGGAAGTTCGGAACTGCGGGAATCGTTGCGACATCCAATGAGTTGGGTCTACTGCCTACCCTCAACTTCAGCAGTGGATCGTTTGACGGGATCGATGGAATCACTGGCAAGTGCTTGGCGGACACCATTGCAGCCCGCGGCGGAGACGGACGATCTGGAACGCCGTGCATGGCTGGGTGTGTGATCCGCTGTTCCAACGTCTTCCCCGACGAAGGCGGGCACCGCAAGGTAGCCTCGCTGCAGTACGAGAACATCGCACTTCTGGGGTCGAACTGCGGGATTGGCACGCTGGATGGGATTGCCGAACTCAATGCTCTGTGCAACGACATAGGGTTGGATGCAATCGAAATGGGCTGTGCACTTGGCGTGGCTATGGAAGCCGGATTAGCCCAGTTTGGCGACGTTGAGGCAGCCGCGGATCTTCTTCGACAGATCGAACAAGCGACACCCCTGGGACGAATTCTTGGTCAGGGAGCGGCGTTTACCGGTCAGGCTCTCGGCGTTCGCCGTGTGCCGACAGTCAAGGGGCAAGGAATTCCTGGGTACGATCCTCGGGCACTCAAAGGAAACGGTGTTACGTATGCGACGTCTCCGATGGGTGCGGATCATACCGCCGGGAATGCATTCGGTACGGCCCGATCACTCGATCCACTTTCCGCTGAAGGGCAACTCGAGAACTCGAGAGCCCTACAAATTCGCTCCATGATCCTGGATATGTCGGGACTCTGCCTGTTTGCGCGTGGACCGCTTGTCGAAGACGCAGAGTTACTTGCAGAGTTGGTGAACAGCTGTTTCGGCACGAACGTCTCATTTGCCGATATCGCGAACGAAGCAGCCGCAACGTTGGAGACAGAGCGCGCGTTCAACGTAGCCGCCGGAGTCTCAGACCGGCTGGCCGATGTGCCGGAGTTCATGCGCGTCGAGCCTCTACCACCGCACAACGTGGTGTACGACATCAGTGCAGATGCTATGCAGTCCATATGGGAAATCGAACCCAATCGAAAGAAGTTCTAGCTGTTTGCGCCCCGGATTTTTGGGGCAGCAAAGTAGGAAGGAGCACGTATGAAATATGTCGTTGACGCAGCCGATGTCAAGGGCGTCAAGAAGGTACCTAATCGGGTCTCCAAGCTTTTGCTTTCGGAGATGAGTGTCGGGATCAAAGGCTTTTCCATGGGACAGAACGTCACCGAGGTCGGAAGCCGGATCCCTGAACACGCGCACGATGAATCCGAAGAGGGGATGTATATCGTCAGTGGCCAAGGTCGCCTAATCACCGAAGAGGGTGAGCAGGATCTGGTCGCTGGAACGGCGATCTACATGCCTCCAGGGGTCAAGCACTCGATTGTGAATACAGGAAATGAGGATCTGAAGCTGGTGTGGGTCTATTCTCCGCCGCTTCAGCAACATCGAAAACCAAATAACGCATAACTTGAAGGAGGATCGAACTATGTTCGATGAGACGAGGAAGAGTCTAGAGAAACTGGGTCTCCCCAAGGGTGATCTATACGAGTTGACGACGTCAGAGAAAACATTCCCTGATGGAGCGCACTTCCGAATTGAAGTGCCGACGATCAACTCGTTCGAGGCATTCGAGGCATTGATTGACCGGGCCACGGAGTTGGGCATCACAATCAACCGCATCGACGAAACCTACGGTATCTTCCGTCATACGCTCAGTGAATTACGCGACTACTGTACCCTAGCCAAGGAGCGGGGTGTGGCGGTCAACCTGTCGGTTGGGCCACGAGCCCCCTATGACACAGGGGCAACGGTACAGACGCCCCAGGGAGTACGGATTGCCTACCGGCTTCGTGGGATGGAGCAGGTCGTCCGGGCCGTCGAAGACGTCAAACGTGCCGTGTCCGTTGGCTGCCGAGGAATCCTGGTTTACGATGAGGGTCTGCTGTGGGTTCTGGTCGAGATGCGAAAGGCCGGCGAACTCCCAGCCGATCTCCAGTACAAGGTCTCGGCACATTGCGGCCACGCCAACCCGGCGGCGTTCAAGGTGCTTGAAAGCATGGGCGCGCACACGATCAACCCGGTTCGAGATCTCCAGCTTCCGATGCTGGCTGCCCTTCGCTGCGCAGTGGATGTACCACTTGACCTCCACACCGACAATCCGCCGGCATCCGGTGGATTTATCCGTAGCTACGAAGCACCGGAGATGGTTCGAGTCGCATCCCCTGTCTATCTCAAGACCGGGAACTCGGCAGTTTCCGGGCATGGCATTCGGACCACTGCTGCTGAAGGACGCGCCATGGCAGAACAGGCCAGCATTGTCGTTGAGATGGTCCACAAATATCTGCCGGAAGCTAAGCAGAGTGGCCCCGGGCCGGACGACGCGGCAATACCTGTCTAGATCATGATGAGAGTCGCGCAACTTGTTGCTCCGGAGAGATTGACCCTGACCAACCGCCTGCTGCCCGAACCTGGGCCGGGTGAGGTTCGGATTGCCGTGTACGTTGTCGGTATCTGTGGGACGGACATGGAGTTCTACTCTGGGCGGAGAAACAACGGGTATCCGTTTGTTCTCGGACATGAGTGTGCGGGAGTGATCGATGCGATCGGTTCCGATGTTAAGGACTGGTCAGTCGGAACCCGCGTAACCGTGCGCCCGAATTTCGGATGCGGCGTTTGTTCCCGCTGCAACGAGGAACGCGACAACATCTGTCCGAACAGCAGAGGGCTGGGGGTCACAATGGATGGATGCCTTGCGGAATTCATCATTGTCCCCGCCCGCTATTTGTTCCCACTTCCTGATGGCATGGACTTTGAAACCGGTGCACTGATCGAGCCTTTGGCAGT
>JAGLYB010000031.1 GCA_023132545.1 Candidatus Bipolaricaulota bacterium | reverse complement strand
GCGGGAACGATCGGATTGTTCGCCGTCCGTTGTGCAGTGCTCGAAGGCGCAGAGGTGACGGTCTTCGATCCAATCACGGAGCGTCTTGATTGGGCACGGCAATTCGGCGCGGTATGTGCTGTATCACAAGAGGATCAGCTCAACGAGCATGTTGGAGCCGGTTTTGATGCTGTTATCGAAACGGCTGGAGTCTGTGCTGCAGTTCCAGCAGCAGTGCAACGGACCCGTCCCGGAGGACGGATTGTGCTCACAGGCATTCCGATGGATGCGGCGCAGGTGGAGACTCGCTGGATCGTATGGCGCGAGCTGGAGGTTCATGGCTCATTCATCTACGACGCGGCCGATTTCGCTTGTGCGGCTGCACGGATACAAGAAGGAAGTGTCAAAGCACTCGATCTGGCCACACATCGATTCTCGTTTGAGCAGGTTGCGGAAGCATTTGAGTTGATCGCCCGCCGGGGCGGTCTGAAAGCATTGATCAACGTACGTCAGGAGGATGGCTGATGGCTCAATGGGATCTCCCACCAAAGGGTGGACATATGGATCAAGCCTCCGGTATTTACTTCCAGAACATGACCGGACGAGAAGTCCGGGAACGCTTGGAGAAGGATGACACCATCATAATCCCGGTGGGAAGTACCGAGGCACATGGGGATGGAGCCCCGTTTGGAGAGGACACGTTCCTTGTTACACGAATGGCCGAAAAAGTAGCTGAGAGAACAGGCTGCACGGTTGCGCAACCAATCTGGTATGGTTCGCATCCGTGGGGTCACCTCGGCATGCCCGGTACGGTTATCATTCCCGAGGACACATTCACAGCCGTACTGCGAGCCGTGATTGCCGGATTCTGGAACGCAGGTTTTCGGAAGCAGATCTTGTTGAATGGACACGGGCAGGAGTACGTCATCCCGAATGCGATTCACCAGTTCATGAAGACCTATCAGGTCCCAGCCGTTCTTGCGTTTGTCAACTGGCCGACGGTTATCCCGAAGATGCTGATGGATAAGGCGCATGGTGGTCCGTTCGATACGCCGTTTAAGCATGCTGATGAGGCCGAAACGTCGTACTCAATGGCCCTATTCCCCGAGATGATTCATCTTGAAGATGCAGTGGATACGCAGTCATCCGGCTTCCTTAAGAACGGGAAGGGGTTGCGGCATGTTGATGGCGGCGGCGATATCTATCAGCGACCGATTCCGGGCCATGCACAAGCCGGCCTGGGAGGACTTGAGATCTGCTGTACGCCGGAAGGCGTCGTGGGTTCACCTACGTTGGCGTCTCCAGACAAGGCTTACGATGGCGTCAAGACCGTACTCGACTATTTGGTGGAACTACATGACGACATTCTCGAAGCGTTCCCACCGGGCGTTCTGCCTCCGATTGAGAAGATGACCCAGCGAACGCCTGAGGAACTCGACGCAGTGATTCAAGGACCGCGGGACGGCGGACGGCATTTGTATACGATCGCCTACCCCCCGTAGGAATTGAGGGAATCAAAGAGAGGAGCATGACGTGATGAAGGCGTTGGTATTTGACGGCCCCGGTGCGGTTCGATTGAAGGACTATCCGAAGCCGAAGATCTCAGATGACGAAGTACTGATCCGGACACAGTTCGCTGCCGTATGCGGAACGGACGCCCACATGTTGAGTGGCAGCTTCCCCGCGCGGAATGGGATTGTCATGGGACATGAAGCGTCCGGCGTTGTGGAAGCAGTCGGACGCCGGGTTACCCACGTCACGCCTGGGCAGCATGTCGTTGGATCCCCGATCGTGATCTGTGGGAACTGCCTTGCCTGTCGATCCGGGCGGTATAATGTCTGCCAGAATCGACAACACTTGGGTATCGAAGCTGATGGTGTATTCGCCGAATACTTCAAGTTGCCGGGCTACTCGGTGTTTGCATCACCGCCCGGACTCACTCCTGAAGAAGGCGCACTGGTTGAACCGGCAGCCGTTGGCTATCACGCCGTCTGCCGTGCCGCCCCCACACCATCCGATACGGTGGTCGTGATGGGATCCGGTCCGATCGGGCTGTTCATCCTGGAGAGCGTCGTTGCATTTGGATGTCAGAAGATTATCGTATCCGGACACCGGCAACGGCGACTCGACATGGCGAAGCAGCTGGGCGCACACCGTGTCGTCCGGCCGCCGGACGAGGATCTCGAAGCTGTTGTGATGGAGGAAACCAACGGAAGCGGAGCGGACATCGTCATCGAGGCTGTGGGACGGCCTGATACGATTGCCGAATCGGTCCGCCTTGTGCGATCGGCCGGCAAGATCATGATGGTCGGAATACCGGCAGGTCCGGTATCGTTCGACTTCATTCACCTCGTGCGACGTGAAGTCGATCTGTTGACATCTGACGCGTCGCTATACGCGTACGAGCGAATTCATGAACTTGTCGCTAAGAAAATTCTCGATGTCCGACCGTTGATCACGCATACCTTCCCATTTGAACAGGCCATCGAGGCGATCGAAACATCCAAAGCCCAGGACGCCGTCAAAGTTCTGATATCCTTTGACTGAAGGGGCATGATGAACACAAAGACCGTTCACGTACCAGTTGGAATTATGCGACGCTTCGTTGAAGCCGCGTTTGTTTCACTCGGTGTGCCGAAAGAGGATGCTTGCATCTGTGCAGATGTACTCTTGGCTGCGGACCTTCGCGGGATTGAGTCCCACGGCATCGGCAGGCTGAAGGTATACACGGATCGGATTCGCACGGGCCTCCTCTCTCCGGTGACATACTTCGACGTTGAGAGAGAGGGACCGTCGACGGCTGTTGTCGATGGGCATCATGGCATGGGGCCCGTGATCGCACGGCGTGCCATGCGCATGGCGATCGATAAGGCCAAGACCGTGGGGATCGGCGCAGTAGCTGTCCGAGATTCATCTCACTTCGGGATTGCCGGCTACTACCCATTGATGGCCGTGCGAGAGGGACTGATTGGTATGGCTGTCACCAATGCCCGGCCGTCTGTACTTCCGACCTTCGGAGCGGAACCGATGTTTGGGACCAATCCGATTGCGTTTGGTGCACCAACAGACGAGGATTGTCCGTTTCTCTTCGATGCGGCAACGTCCGTGGTCCCACGAGGAAAGCTCGAAGTGCTGTCCCGCGGGGAGAAACCGACACCAGAGGGCTGGGTTGGCAATCAACATGGGCAGGCTGCCACCGATACCAACGAAATCCTTCAAGGATTGGGCGGCGGGCTATTTGGTCTCTTCCCGCTTGGTGGGGAAGGCGAATCCTACGGAGGCCACAAAGGGTACGGCCTGGCGATGGTTGTCGAGATTCTCTGTGCGTCGCTACAGCGTGGCGCCTTTCTGAAGGATCTTGCCAGCACGAAGCCTGATGGTTCGCCACAGAAGCAGAACATGGGGCATTTCTTCCTGGCTCTCGATATCGAGGCATTTGGACCCACCGGTGAGTTCCTCAAAACCACGGGAGACATCCTGCGTGGACTTCGCACATCGCGACGTGCTGACGGTGCTGAACGGATTTTCACCGCAGGAGAGAAGGAGTGGCTAAACGAACGACGAATTCAGGTAGAGGGGATTCCAATCAACCCCAATCTACGACGTGACCTTCAACTTGTCCGCGACGACCTGGAGATCGAGGGGCATGACCTTCCCTTTTAGAACATGCAAGGATGGTGGTAACAGTGAATGAGCAAGCTCTGCTGGAAGGGCTTGTCGAAGCAATCCGCGCGGCAGCAACCGAGTTGCCGACGGATGTCACGAGAGCGCTGGAGGCGGCACGTAACAAAGAGGAAGCCACTGGCGTAGTTCAACTTGACGCGATTCTGGAGAACGTCAAGGCGGCTCGGGAAGGCTCGGTTCCAATGTGTCAGGATACCGGGATTCAAACATTCGTTATTCGGGCGGGAGCGGACTTTCCGCTCCTCGGCAAGCTGCGGGGCCTCATTGAAGAGGCAGTGCGGCTTGCCACTCGAGAAGTTCCGTTACGCCCCAACACCGTAGATCCGCTTCGAGGTGGAAACCCTGGAGACAACACCGGACGTTTCATTCCCTACATTCTTTGGGAGATTGAGTCGGGGAACGGTTGCCTGATTCACCTCCTACCAAAGGGCGGAGGAAGCGAGAACTGCAGTGCACTTCGGATGCTTCCTCCGGGAGCCGGCGTCAAGGGGATCAAGCGCTTCGTCATTGACCATGTGGTTGCATGCGGAGGGAAACCATGTCCGCCCGGAGTGATCGGCGTTGGAATTGGCGGGGGAGCTGATCTGGCAATGAAACTCGCCAAGCTGTCGCTCCTTCGTCCCATTGGGGTTCGTCATAAGGATGATGTTGTCGCGAATTTGGAGATAGAACTGCTCTCGCGAATCAACGAGAGCGGGGTCGGTGTAATGGGCCTCGGCGGCCGTGTTACAGCTCTGGATGTACATGTTGAGGTTGCTCATCGGCATCCTGCATCGCTGCCTGTGGGTCTTGTCTATCAGTGCTGGGCTGATCGTCGAAAGACTGTCTCAATCAATGCAGCTGGACACGTGGAGGTGACGTAGATGGACAAGGTGCTGACCACGCCCATTGACGAGTCAGTGATTCGAACGCTTCATGTTGGCGATACGATCTACGTTACCGGGTGCATGTTCACTGCACGCGACGACGCACACCACCTTCTGCTGCATGCTGAGTCTCAGGGAGAGAAACTTCCGCTGGAGCCTGGGAAGATGGCGATGTTTCACTGTGGCCCAGTCGTTGAGAAGGTGGCCGATGGATGGCGTGTAGTGTCCGCAGGTCCAACCACAAGTGCGAGAATGGAGATGTTTGAAGCCGATTTCCTCGAGAGGTTCGGGACGCGACTGATCATTGGGAAGGGGGGAATGGGTACGCGCACACTGGATGCCCTACAACGGGTCGGTGCCGTGTATACCCATTTCACTGGCGGTGCCGGTGCCCTGGCTGCTCGTGCGGTACGCAGGGTACCTGCAGTGTACTGGCTGGAAGAACTGGGGATTCCCGAAGCAGTCTGGGTGTTCGATGTCGAGCACTTCGGTCCGCTGACTGTCACCATGGACGCACATGGGAAAAGTTTGTACGACGAGCTTGAACTCACGGTGAATAAGAAT
This sequence comes from Candidatus Bipolaricaulota bacterium, assembly GCA_023132545.1. GTDB lineage: Bacteria > Bipolaricaulota > Bipolaricaulia > UBA7950 > UBA9294 > SPBW01. The sequence continues at coordinate 12,494 of JAGLYB010000031.1, read as the reverse complement.
CTTGAGGCCATTCACGCTCGTATTGAGGAGGAGGAGTAGGTTGCCGGGTGAAGTGTTCGATGTTGAAGCAATGAAACAGAAGGCAAAGGTCCCTGGTTTGAAGGCGCCGTCATGGCATGCGCATTATGGCGGAAAAATTGAGACTTCTCTGAAGTGTCATGTGTCTCAACTTGAGGATTTTGGCATTTGGTATACACCGGGCGTTGCAGCGCCGTGCCGAGAGATTCAGATCGACCCCATGAAGGTCTTTGAGTACACGAACAAGGCAAACACTGTGGCCGTTGTGTCTGATGGATCTCGCGTTCTGGGTTTGGGGAACATCGGTCCCATGGCCGGTCTGCCGGTGATGGAAGGCAAGGCCCTGTTGTTTAAGTACCTCGGCGGCGTGGGCGCGTTTCCGATTATGCTTGGAACTGAAGATCCGGAGGAGATCATTCAAGCGGTCAAGTGGATTGCGCCAGGATTCGGTGGTATCAATCTGGAAGATTTCGCGAATCCAAAGTGTTTCTACATTCTCGATCGTTTGCGTGCTGAACTGGATATCCCGGTCTGGCACGATGACCAGCAGGGTACGGCGGCGATCGTTCTTGCAGCAGTCATCAACGCACTGAAGGTTGTCGGGAAACCACTGAATGAGGTGAAGATAGCACAGCTCGGAATCGGTGCAGCCGGTGCAGCTGGCGTGCGCGTAATGATCAAAGCGGGAATTCCTGCTGAGAACTTTCGAGTCGTTGATCTCATCAACGGAGAGCCGACCGTGTTAACGCGCGATATGGATCTCGAGACTCTGTTCCCGCACCGTGGGGAGATGCTTTCTCGAACAAATGCCGAAGGGATCACGGGTGCGACGGTCGATGCAATGCGTGGTGCTGATGTCGTGATCTCATTCACCAAACCAGGGCCCGGAACGATTCTTCCCGAATGGGTTCGAGGGATGAACAGTGATGCCATTGTGTTGGTGATGGCGAACCCAATTCCGGAGATCTGGCCATGGGAAGCGAAGGAAGTAGGAGCTCGGATTGTTGGAACCGGGCGTTCGGATTTCCCGAATCAGGTGAATAACTCGATTGGCTTTCCGGGCATCTTCCGCGGCACACTCGATGTGTTTGCCACCACAATCACTGACGAAATGGCCATAGCTGCCTCGTATGCCATTGCCAAGACAGCAGAAAACCGAGGGCTTCACGACGAGTACATCGTGCCGAGCATGATGGAGACGGAAGTATTCGTCAATCAGGCAGTGGCTGTGGGACTGAAGGCGATCGAGCAAGGCATTGCGCGACGCGTACTCAGTGAGACCGAGTTGCGTGCCAGTGCTCAGGAGAAGATCCGGCATGCGCAGGCGGAGACCAAGACGCTGATGGGAGCAGGCCTCATCGCCGATCCCCCAGAAACGCAGTGAACGGTAGATCGAGACCCTCATAAGAGAATGGTAACTTGGGTGGGCCACAATGTGGGCGGATGGGTTGGCCGTTGTCTCTGGTGTGCATCATGGACACCGGTGTGTGCGTGGCACAGGTTTCAGGAGACACAGAGGGAGAAGCCGCACAGAAGACAGCAAATGCGTGCTCATACGGATTTCTCTCGCTTTAGCGAGAGAAGGTTATGATTGCTCCGGATCCGATTGGCTCGCGACTGCTCGCGTAACGATAACTTGGACACCTGTCCTGGCCACATCCTCCACAACGACCTGCCCGATGGCAACCGGCGCATTCAACACCATTGGTTGTAGCAACTCACGCGCAGCGACGACCGCTTCACGCGGAATTGGCGATACTGTCTTGACGCTGGCCAGCCGCTGCACGCCGCCACGAACACGGATTGACGTTGTAAGCGTGCGCTCCGGGTGGGTTAGTTCGTCCAGGGCGTAGGAGATTCCCTTGGCACAGAGATTGCCCAAGACCTCGACGCTCTGTGTCGTTGGCTCGCCATCCCAACCAACTTCTAATTCGCATCCGTTGGGACACAGAATGCATGTTATGACACGGTGGTTCACGAGCAAGTCACCTCCACGGGACCGGCCAGATCTTCTATCTGAATGCGCAACTGAACCATAGTTGCCGGGTGAGCCTTGTTCAGCTGCGTTGAACCAATCATTGCTTTGCCTGAGATGGCTCGGATCGTTGTCTTCCCGCGTGGCTCAGTGACGCGGAACGACATGAGAACCTGATCTGTTGATCGACTGACGCGCTGAGGTATGACGTAGCGAATCCCGTCCCCGGCACGAATTGGGATTGACTCTTCAACGACTGCATCTCCGTGAATTCCCTCAGCGTACTTAGCTGCGGACGCTCCCGCGCGTTCCCCTTCTTCAGCGGCCCAATCTGCCAAGTCGTGGATATGTAGAACGTTCCCGCACGAGAAGATTCCCGGTACGTTGGTCATATATGATGCCCCAACTGTTGCACCGGATGTTGTCCGATCGAGAACGACGCCTGCGCGCCGGGATAGCTCGTTCTCTGGGATCAGCCCAACGGACAGAAGGAGCGTATCGCAAACCAAATCGAATTCGCTTCCCGCAACGGGAGTACCCGTCTCATCAAAGCGCGAAACTGTGACACGTTCAACGCGATCCTTCCCGTGAATGCAAGTTACCGAGTGTGACAGATGGAGAGGGATCTCGTAATCGAGAAGACACTGGTTGATGTTTCGCGGCAGGCCGGATGGATACGGAAGCTTTTCGATGACCGCGATAACCTCGGCCCCTTCCCATGTCAGTCGGCGAGCCATGATGAGACCGATATCTCCAGATCCAAGGATGACGACGCGCCGGCCGATGCGCACATTAGCAAGATTGGTCAGCCACTGTGCAGTTCCCGCCGTATATACTCCGGCTGGCCGATATCCCGGAATGCGGATCATCCCGCGTGTGCGCTCACGGCAACCCATCGCCAAAACAATGGCTTTGGCTCGCAGTTGCTTACGTTGTCCGTAGCGGCTGCAGATGATCTCGCCACTGGGCGCCAGACTTGTCACCAGGGTATTACTTTGCAAGAACACGCCGGCGTCGGTTGCTCGTCGAACATACCGGTCTGCGAACTCCGGACCAGTGAGGACTTCTCCAAATGCATGCAACCCGAACCCGTCGTGGATGCATTGGTTAAGGATGCCGCCAAGCTGAGAGTTTCGATCGATCAGCGCAACCTGGGCGCCTTGCGAAGCTGCCGCTGCGGCCGCAGCCAATCCGGCTGGTCCTCCACCGATCACTGCAACATCGAATTCTCGGATTTGCTCAGTCATGTCTCTCCTCAATCAGCCGTCCGGCGAACGCCGGGGACGATGGCCCACGCAGGACAAAATCATCCGGTTCCCACCCATGCTCCTCTTGCAGAATCTCCACCATGCGGGGTAGGCAGTACCCCCCGCTACACCGGCCCATTGTCGCCCGACAGCGATACTTGATCCCTGTCAGGGTCTTGACGCCAAGTGGATTATTCAAGGCGTGCAACAGCTCGTGCTTGGTGACGCCTTCACAGCGGCAGATGATGTCGCCGTAGTTGGGATCCTTTGCGACGAGACGTTCTTTCTCTTCTTCAGGGAGATCATCGAATCTTGTCGACCACGGGCGATGGACAACCTCGCTTAAGGGCTTCTGCACAAGGGGTTCATTAGCATGCAGGATCTCATGGACGACGTAATCAGCGATGGCTGGCGCAGCGGTAAGTCCAGGGGATTCAATCCCGATTAGGTGGACCACACGATCCGCACTAGGAGTTTGCCGAATCAGGAAATCGCCGAACCCTCCTACACTCGGAGATGTTCGCTTGGCTCGAATTCCGGCGTAGGCGCCGATGACCAAATGCCTTGGAAGAGCCGGCCACATAATCATCGCTTCTTCGAGGAGCTGATCTGCCGTCTTTCCCGCACAAGACGTAGTTTCGGGATCTGACACGTACTCGTCCGAAGGACCGAGAAGAACGTTACCCTCTGTTGTCGGCGTAATGTGAACGCCAAGGCCTGCCCCTCCGACGGGAGGTGCAGGATAAACGGACATGGCAAGCGATTCGCCGACTTGCTTGTCCAAGATTAGGTATTCGCCAACGCAAGGATACAGATCTGGCGCCTCGGGGTCGATTGTTTGTGCAAGGTGCCCTGCGTGGATTCCGGCAGAGTTGATCACCCATCGCCCTGAAACGGTCCCACGATCCGTATCGACAGCGTACCCACCGTCGACGGGGCGGATTTGTGTGGCCTCGCATTCGAGGAGGAACGTCACACCATTGACGGCTGCCTCTTCCGCCATGGCAAGGGTCATTGCGTACGGAGAAACAATCCCGCTTGATGGAACATGAAGTGCCGCAACAGCCTTAATGCCGGGTTGGAGCTCCGTGATCTCATTGGGTCCAATAATTGCCAGGCCCGGCACACCGTTGGCTTCCCCGGTTGATCGGAGTCTCCTTAACCCAGGAACCTCTTCTTCGCTCGGTGCGACAATCAGCTTGCCGCAAACTTTGTATGGAACGTTCAGCTCATCGCACCACGTCAGCAGAAGCTTTCGCCCTTGCATGCAGAAACGAGCGCGGAGCGAGTCCGGAGCGTAGTTAATTCCGGCATGGATAACGCCGGAGTTCCGTGAACTGGCGGCCATTCCGACGTCCGATTCCTTCTCGATAACGGCGACGGTACAGCGATACTGTGATAGAACACGCGCAATGGCAGAGCCAACTACGCCTGCGCCGATGAGAACGATATCAAACATCGAGCCTCCACCCGGGATGGGTTGATCTGTGGGGCGTTCAAGACGGGGCATAGCGGGCCTCTCCTTCCTTGTTCATATTCACCAGTCGTGTCGAAATCGGGTGATTATACGATTGTTCCAAGCGATACAAGCAGGACACCTCCAAATACAAGGGCCACGCCGCCGATGGCGCGCTTCGATGGCCGTTCACGTAAGAAAAGAACGGAGAAAAGGAACGTGAATACGAGGGTTGATCCTCGAACAGGTGCAAGAAGACTGGCGGGCGCAAGGCGAAGGCCATTGAGCCAAAAAAGCCAACCGAGAAACGCACCGGAAATGGCCGATATAGCAGCAAACGCCAAACCACGTCGGCTGACTCGCTTTGGCACTCGCTTACGAAGAAGGGGGATGGCCAGTGTATTCCCAGCAATGGCCGCCATGGCGAATAAGACAATCGATGTCGCTGGTGTGATGCCCATCTCGGTTGCCAGCTTCATTGGGACTGTCTCCGATACGCCCCATAGGATGCCTGCTGCAATCGCTAGTACCACTCCAATCAAGGATGAGCGCTGCCTGCGATCTCCGTCGACCAACAGAATGGCTCCAGCTACGACGAGCAACGCGGCAACAAACGCTGTCCATCGGAACGGTTCTCCAACAATGACGACGGCACCAAGGACGCCCCATAACGGGGCTGTGCTGGCAAGAGCGGTTATCTGATATGCCGGTGCATGCTGCATCGCGATGAGATAGAGAGTCCAACCGATCACCGCGTTGAGCAGGCTGCCAAGCATGACAAGACCAGCGGCGGTTCCGCTGGGTAGCGCGAGGTCGTTGGTCAGTAAACCGTACAGCAGGGCGATCAGAAGCGCAACGATCCAACGAAATCGAAGAAACGTGATCGGATCAAGATGATGTGCGCCTGGTTTGGCCACGGTCATTGCAACTCCCCAAGCGGCTGCAGCAGCGATTGCAAATACGAAGGCCATTGATACGTGCGCTTGGTTGTTCGCGCATTCTATCATGTCAGGGGGAGTGCGCACGGTCGGTACTTACTCTATGACACAAACGAACTATAGCGAATGTAGTGGTGATTCAATCACTCAAGCGCTGTCCGTCACCCCCCCCTTCGTGTTTCATTGTTTCCGTGTTGATTCTGCGAAACCGAGTTCACGAGAGATCGCGTTGGCGGTCTGAAGAATGGCAAGCGCGTCTTCTTGGTGCGTTGTCTGGATGTCGCTTGTTTCCGTGAGCATCAAACTGATAGCGGCAACGATGCCGCCGCTATGACACTGAATCGGTGCTCCAACACATGCGGTTCCTAAGTGGAACTCCTCGATATCCAGGGAATAGCCGCGTTGCCGCGTGATCTCCAGTTCCTTGATCAACTGGCCAGGATCTGTGATGGTGTTGGGAGTGTATGAATCAAGCAGCAACGAATACACGAGGTCGTCGCGTTCTGAATCAGGCAGAAACGCCAGCAATACCTTGCCCAATGATGTGCAATGCAACGGAACTCGACGCCCCACCACGGTATCTAGTATCGCTGCTGGATGGCCGGCTTCCCGTCCTAGATACAGGACTTCATCCCCATACAGAATGGCGAGATCTGCTGTGACCTGACGGCTTCTCGCGAGCTTTCGAAGATGGCCTTGTGCAATACGCCGAACGTCAAACCGCGCGAGAACCTGACCGCTTCGCTCGAGAAGCTTGAGTCCGAGCCGGAACCGTTTCTCATTATCTCGGGTTAGATAGTCGTGGGCAATGAGTGTATGAAGCGTGGGATATAGAGTGGCAGGAGTGGTGTCAAGTAGTGCTGCAATCTCTGATGCAGTCAGCCGTTCAGTGTCTTCATTGAATAGGTCAAGGATACGGAGTCCTCGATCTAGAGACTTGTTCCGGTAGATTCGCGGCATCACCCTCACCTTGTTTTTTAGACTATATGAAAACCATATAAATATATACGAAAGCGGTGTCAAAATCAACGAGATCGATACTTGATTTCCATACCAGGACTGAATCAGGAGTAAGGGCAAAGTAGGCTCGATTGAATGTACAGGAGGCGTGAGCATAGCATGCCCATGTGTTGAAAGACTTGGCGGAACGGCTGCCCGAAGCAGCCGATTTGCTGAGCAACACTATAGAGGAGATCTTGGTATTCAGTGCATTCGGGGATCAAAGATGGCGACAGATCTGCACTAACGATCCCTAGGAACGTTTCAATCGAGTTTCGCGTACTGAGGCAACGATTCCATTCCCTGTACTTCGCTCGGTAAGGCAATGCATGAACTAGACATGCGGCGCTGATCCAACCACACTGAAGACATGGATTCTCGCATCGATCGAACGAAAGTGGATCTCCCGATTCTATTGGAAACGGCGCATGAAATGGCTGTGGTCAAGCCTGCCGGTATGGCCACGGAACTGTCGCGTGATTCAAAAGGCGCGTCGCTGCTTGCACGAGTGAAGGCAGCGGCACCAGCAGGGAGTCAGCCCAAACTCCCCCATCGATTAGATCGAGTTTCTCGTGGTATTGTGATCGTGGCGCTCACCAAGGACGCCATCGTTCATCATAACCAGCAGATTCAAAAACGAACTTGGGGCAAGATCTACTTGGCGCGATGTCTAGCCCCTGCCGATTGCGATCTCGACGATTTGCTTGGATATCACAAGCTGCACTTGCGGACCCAGGGCGGACGCGCCCGGGTCGTGCATAGCGGCGGCCAGCAAGCACTCACCGAGGTCCTTGACGTCGCTCCCATTCCAGATGTTGACGGCGAGATCCACGTCCTCATTCGCTTATTGACAGGGCGATTCCATCAGATTCGGGCAACAATGGCCCATCTGGGTGTCCCATTGGTCGATGATTGGATCTATGGAACGTCGCCTGGCCGCGGTAAGGAACGATTCTACCTGGAACACATCGCGCTTCGATTCACTCCCTGCGAATCGACTGTTCCAATCATTGTTCATTGGGATGATGACCCTCATCGCGAACTTGTCAATCCACGGATTCAGACGTGCCTGGATGAACTCCTAACGCAATGGGAGAATGAGGGCGCGAACCGAATGGGAGGACACCATGCCTAGGAATGTGGAGATCAAGGCGCGTGTGCACAACTTCGAGGCATTTCGACAACAAGTGGCCGCCATGTCCGACACGCCTGTCGAAATCATCGAACAACTGGACACGTTCTATATCACACCAAAGGGCCGGCTCAAGCTGCGTGTGCTGGCGCCTGATTGCTGCGAGCTGATCCAGTACACGCGAGCCGATGATTCGACTGCAACGACGTCTACGTATGAGATCGTGCGATCGGATGACCCAGCCTCGTTCTCTCGCATTCTGGAATCGGCACTTCCCATTCGTGGGGTGGTCACCAAACGGCGATATCTCTATCACATCGGGCCAACACGCGTGCATCTGGATGAAGTGGAAGGCCTAGGTACGTTCATGGAGCTGGAGGTCGTATTGCTAAAGGGACAGACCTCGGCATACGGTGCAGAGATCGCCGAAGACCTGATGACGAAGCTGGGCATCCAGACGGAGGATCTGATTTCCGGCGCCTATATCGACTTGTTGGAGAAGGGTATATGAAGCTGAGGACATATAAATTGGCCGACGATTTCCTTGATGTGGCCCTGAAGTCGCTGCTGCGGGAGGAAGAGAAGAACAACCTGATTCTCGGGATCTCGATGCGGGTTCGTGACGGCAGGAAGTATGGCAAGGAGGCTCCGTTGTTCCTAACCGTGCATGATGGGGACGCCCTGATCGCGGCAGCCATTCGAACTCCGCCCTATAACATGATTCTGCATTGCGAGGACGATCGCCTTGACGCACTCGATGTGATTGCCGACCACCTGATCGAGGTCGGGCATCAACTTCCGGGGGCTAACAGCACGGTCGATGTCGTATCAGTATTTGCCGAGCGCTGGACACAGCGAACAGGTACGCCTGCACACGTGAGCATGTCCCTACGCATCTATACACTGACGGAGGTAATCCCTCCGACAAACGTGTCCGGGCACATGCGATGGGCGCGGGAAGAGGACATCCTCACATTGGTGAAGTGGTTCCTCGGGTTCAACGAGGAAGCCGTGCCCGATGATCCGCCGGAAAACCCGGAAGAGAACGTTCGCCAGTTCATGAAGACGGGGAAGCTCGCAGTGTGGGACAACGACGGCATGGTGTCGATGACGGGAAGCTCGCGCGGAACGCCCAATGGGGCGACTGTCAGTGCAGTGTATACGCCGCCGGAGCACCGTGGTCATGGCTATGCCTCGGGATGTGTGGCCGCACTCAGTCAATCGTTACTGGATGACGGCAATCGCTTCTGCGCGCTGTATACCAATCTGTCCAATCCGACATCGAATAAGATCTATCAGAACGTTGGCTACCGCCCGATTGTTGATTGCGCAACGTTCTCATTTGGCGAGTCAAAGGAATAGGGGGCTTCGATGGTGCTATGTGCTGCGGATACCAAGACCAAGATCGTGTGCACGATCGGACCCGCTTCCTGCAAACCAGATGTCCTCCGCGACCTGATTCGTGAGGGCATGGACGTCGCACGCATCAACTTCTCGCATGGCACGCACTCCGAGCACGAAGCCATAATCGGACAGGTTCGTCAAGCGGCGACAGACGACAACGCCGTAGTCGCTATCATGGCCGATCTGCAGGGGCCGAAGCTGCGGATCGGACGGCTGGCAGATCCGCTTCAGCTAAGTGTCGGGGAGTGGGTGTCGTTCACCGACCAGCTCTCAGACGGATCTCACAACGTTCTCCCGCTGCCACATCCTGAAGTCATCAGCGGAGCCTGTGTTGGCCAACGACTATTACTGGATGACGGTGCCATCGAATTGGAGATCCGCGAAACGCGGCCCGATGTGCTGGTGTGTATCGTGGTTGTGGGAGGCAAACTGTCATCGCACAAGGGTGTCGCCGTCCCTGATGGTGTCGTTGCCATCTCGGCGCTCACGGACAAGGACCGAGAGGATGCCGGGTTCGCTGTCTCCCAAGGTGTCGATTTCTTAGCCCTTTCATTCGTACGCTCGCCGGACGATGTGCGCGAATTACGCAACTTACTGCGAACTTTTGGCCCCGATGGTGAACGCGTACATATCGTTGCTAAGATCGAATCACGCCATGCGGTTGCACGATTCGACGAGATCTTGCCTTTGGTGAACGTGGTGATGGTGGCGCGCGGTGACTTGGGTGTCGAGCTATCGCCCCAAGAAGTGCCCTTTCATCAAAAGGAGATCATTCATCGTTGCAACTGGGCCGGCGTTCCTGTGATCACGGCTACGCAGATGTTGCAGTCGATGATCGAGAACCCTCGCCCCACGCGCGCGGAATCAAGTGATGTCGCCAACGCCATCCTCGATGGAACTGATGCCGTCATGCTGTCTGCAGAGACGGCGGTGGGCAGATACCCTGTGGAGGCCGTTCGAATGATTCGCGAGATCTCGACCGTAGTCGAGGAGCGCATGCTGAAGCGAGCAGTCGGTTTCCCTGAGAACCTCGACGAGGTCGAGGCAGTCGATCATGTCCATCTCGTCACTGACGCCATTTGCGATGCCACCGCTCAGATCGCGGCGGAACTGGACGTGCATCTCATTGCAACAGCCACCTGGTCTGGATACACGGCTCGCCAAATCGCGCGCAAGCGGCCCAAACAAGCGATCGTCGCCTTCACTCCAGATCCTAACGTGCAACGGCAACTGGCCATGGTATGGGGCGTATCACCGCTACTGGTACCCGCCTTTGAAAACACCGACAGCCTGTTGGAGGTCGTGTCCCGCACGTTGCTCGATGGTGGAGACGGACATCCCGGTGACTGGATCATCCTCACCGGCGGGTTCCCCGTGGGCGGCGGGGGCAAGACGAATTTCATCAAGGTCCACCGAATCTAACGAATCCTCTCGCGACACATCCTGGCTGGGCATGACAGCCAATGAATATCGCGGAAGGGGTTCTGCCGTATGATCTGAAAACTTCGCAAAATCACGGAGGCAACATGGCGTGGATTCGAATTGTTGAGGAGAGTGAAGCCGACGATGAACTACGTAAGGTCTATCAACAGGTGGTGGGCAGCCGCGGCAAGATCTCCAATATCCTGGCTGTGCACAGCCTTCACCCGCCGGCACTTCGAGCGCACATGGATTTGTACATGGCCATCATGTTCGATCCTTCCGGACTATCTCGGGAAGAGCGCGAGATGATCGCAGTGGTAGTTTCGTCGACCGATCAGTGTCCCTATTGCATCCAGCATCACTCGGCAGCGCTGAGCCATTATTGGAAAGATGATGACAAACTGGCGACGTTCATCGACGACTATCAAGCGATCGATCTGACTCCCAAGATGGAGGCCGTGCTCGACTATGCTTTTAAGCTGACGACGACACCTCATGCCATGGCTGAAACAGACGTGCAGCGGCTGCGTGATTGCGGCATACCTGACGAAGACATCCTGACGATCACTCTCATTGTCAGCTACTTCAACTTCGTCAACCGTATTGCCCTTGGACTAGGCGTTTCATTTACTCCAGACGAAGTCGAGGGATATCAGTACTGATTGTCTTGGGAAGTAACTACCAGACGTGAAAAAAGACGAGGGCCTCATGCGTAAGTGAGGCCCTCTGGCTGCTGCTTCCCTCTCCACCCGGAGGAGGTTCCGGTTAGCCCTCGCTACTTGTCTTTCTTCTTGTCTTTCCCCCGGCTGTTTCCGGAGTTGGCTTCTTCTCTTCCGTTCCCGTGTTCGGTCTCTTGCTGTTCAGGCTCTTCGGTGCTCTCAAAAGTCCCAGTCTCTTCTTGCTCCGGCTCTTCGCCGCTCTCGACAGACCCGGTTTCTTCCTGTTCCGGCTCTTCGCTATTTTCGATACCCGCGTCTTCGTCCTCAGTCGTGGCGGTAGCCACCTCGTCCAGTTGTGCTGAGCTGTGGCCTCGCTCTACGTGCGTTGAGTCTCTGTCCTTTTCCTTCCCGTCGTTCTTCTCTCGATCAGGGTCTTTCGTTCCATTGCCGCGTGGGCTTGTTTCCATCTCCGTCGCAATGCTTCCTTCGACAGTCTCGTTCTGCTCTTGCTCCGGATGCTTACTGTTGCCCTTCTCTGTGGCTTCGTTGGCGATCTGACCCCACGACACGTCTCCGCCCTCAGCCACAGCAGTGGCCAACACATCCAGCTGTGCGGAGCTTTCCTCGGGTGAAAGCCCTCCTCTCAAGCCCTGTTTTATTATTCGAACGAGGATACCTGGAGGGACACCACTGGCTACCAGGCTTGCGACTTCCGCAAGGATCTTATCGGAGGCTCCTGCGTTTCCGATGGCAGTAAGCGTGCCAGCCGGTGTGGCGAGAAGGTTGAGCAGATGCTGAAGCGCGGCAACAGGATCGCCGATGGGGTCTTCCGCAATAAGGTCGTCTAGGATCGTCTGAATGGCCGCGGCTGCGTTTGCCAGTGCCTCGGGCTCCACAAGCGTCTCCCACTGCACTAGGTCCAGCATGGCTATCGCTTGCTCCGGGGTGAGTACGCCCAGGGTCACAGCCGACTCGAAATGAGCCTTCAGATTTGCCTGATCGATTGGGTTGGCATTGGCATTGGAGTCAATCAAATCAAAGACGGGCTGCAAGACATTGGAACCAGTCTGCACATCTCCAGGAGGAAGAACGATGGAATCGGTTTGGATTCCATCTGCGGCACCCGCAATCGTCCATATTGCGGCTATTCCCAAAACCAATAACAACACAAAAACCGCTTTCGATAGTCCGGCCATCAAGGGTCCTCCCGTAGATCCGTGACTTTGCGTCCCCGGCTTTCGCCG
>JAGLYB010000030.1 GCA_023132545.1 Candidatus Bipolaricaulota bacterium | reverse complement strand
GTTGGGAGTTCTGGCGCACCGAGGGCAATCCGCTGCCGGACCGAACGATCGATCTTCTCAAGGAAACCGATGCCTGTTTGTTCGGGGCTATCACGTCCAAGCCCAAGGAAGAGGCGGCACGTGAACTCGTTCCTGAACTGCAAGGTAAGGACCTGGTGTACTCCAGTCCCATTGTCGGTCTGCGGCAACTATTCAATCTGCATACCAACTTGCGGCCTTGCAAAGCATACCAAGGGAATCCGTTGAATCTGCGTGACGACATCAACCTGGTCGTGTTCCGCGAGAACACGGAGGGCCTGTACTGTGGAGTAGAATTTCACCCCGTGCCTGATGACGTGCGCACCGCTCTATCCGTTCATCCCAAGATGAAACGATTCGCTGATGTCGCAGGCGATGACTTGGCCATCTCCACGCGCATCTTCACGCGAAAAGGTTGTCAGACGATCATTCGCCAAGGCTTCGAATATGCCAAGTCGCATGGCTACCCGACGGTCACTATCGTCGAGAAGCCCAACGTCATCCGAGAAACGTCGGGAATGATGGTGCGTGAGGCTAGAAAGATCGCGCAGGAGTATCCGGGCATCGAACTGTGGGAGACCAACATCGACGCCATGTGCATGTGGTTGGTGAAGAATCCGCAGAACTACGGCGTAATGGTGTCCTCCAACATGTTCGGAGACATCCTGTCCGATCTAGCCGCCCAGCTGGTCGGAGGCCTAGGATTCGCTTGCGCCGGCAACATCGGCGACTCTTCTGCCGTGTTCGAGCCTACGCACGGATCGGCGCCGAAATACGTCGGACAGAACAAGGTCAATCCCATCGCCACCATTCGATCTGCCAAGATGATGCTCGATTACCTCGGCGAGGCCGAAAAGGCTGATCGCATTGAACGCGCCGTAGCCCAAGTCATTCGCGAGGAACGAATTCGCACCTACGACATGGGAGGCGCGTCTACTACCACAGATATGGCCGACGCCGTAGCCGCAGCTGCAAAGGAGGCGTAAATGGGTTCCATTAGCCGCAAGATGGCACAGTTCGCACTGTCCCTCACCTACGACCAGATTCCTGAGCCCGCGCGGGTGGAGGCCAAGCGTTTCCTGCTTGACTCCGTCGGTTGTGCATTGGCCGCACTCGACAACGAGGATATGCGCCAGGCATTCGAATACATCCAGATGTTCGGCGGACATGAACAGGCAACCGTCATTGGGCACGGCATCAAAACGGATCTTGGCAATGCCACCTTGATGAACGCCTTGCTGATCCGGGCAATGGATTACAACGACATCTACTGGAAGCAGGATCCGTCTCACCCATCAGACATCATCCCTGCAGCCTTGGCCCCTGCCGAATACAAGAGCTTGACCGGTCGAGATCTGCTGGTCGGCATTCTCATCGCCTATGAACTGGAGATGCGGCTTTGTTTGACCGCAGATCCAGGCGTACGCGAAGTGGGCTGGCATCACGCCAGTCTGACCCAGTTTGTAAGCCCGCTGGTTGCAGCACGGATGTTCGGCCTCACTGAGGATCAAGCCGTGGCCGCATGCGGCATTTCCGGATCAAGCCACTTCACGCTCGGAGGCGTTGTCGCCGGGCACCTGACCAACATGAAGAATACGGCCGATCCAATGGCCACTGAAGCCGGCGTCCGCGCCGCCATGCTGGCATCGACCGGCTATTCAGGTCCCGTCGAGTTGTTCGAAGGCAAGGAAGGCGTATTCGAGGTCATCGGCAATGTGAAGTGGGATGTCGATAAGATGCTGGACGGACTAGGCCAGGAATTCCTCATCACCGAATGTGGCTATAAGGCATTCCCAACTGAAGCATTGACGCATCAGCCCATTACTGCTGTGATGGAGGTGATGTCCGAGAATGGCATCGACCCGCACACAGTGACCGACGTGGTGGTTGAAACAACGACACGCGGGGCGGACATCCTATCTGATCCGTCCAAGTACGAGCCCAAGACGAAAGAGACAGCCGATCACTCGTTGCCATACTGCATTGCCGTGGCTGTCACCAAGGGCAATGTGCTGCCGTCCGACTTCGAGGAAGAAGCCCTGACTGATTCGTTTGTGTGGGAGATGCTTTCCAAGATTAAGGTGGTCGCCAACGCCGAGATCGACGCCTTGTTCCCAGGCACAAAGCGGGCCATCGTCACCATCACCACGGCAGACGGCGCCTCGTTCACCAAGCAGGCCGACTACGCCAAGGGGCGAGCCGAAAGCCCGTTGTCCGACGAGGAGCTCATCGATAAGTTCCGAGCCAATGCCGCGCAAGTTATGAGCGAAGCTCAGATGGCCAAGATCGTAGACGCAACGTTCGCGCTGGAAACCATCAGCACTGTCGGCGACTACATGAAGCTGCTCACAAGGGATCGCTAGATATCCACGAATCTAAACACTGCGGGCGCTCCTCACAGAGCGCCCGTTTTCTTACCCTGACGCCTTTTGCAGGACCAACTGCCAACAAAGCAATTCCACCATGAAGGGCATGAAGGGAAATCCCCAGTTTCAGCAAAGATACAGAGGAACAACCACAAACTAGAGCGCCAAGCCAGGCCAAGGTGAGAGGTACAGATGAATCAGATGCCCGTCTCGAAGAAACACACTGCGTTGCTTGGCTGTGGGCGAGAGACTGCCTTTGATTCTATCTCGCTACTCTTCATGCTCTTCATGGTGAGAGCTGTTGTGCCGAGAACTAGAAGAATCCGCAGGATCGGATAACGTAGGGACTCCATGACATCGAAACAGGCAACGCCCCACCAGATTCAAACGCAACTGCTTGATTGGTACGAGATCGAGGCACGCGATCTGCCTTGGCGCAGAACCCGAGACCCCTATGCCATATGGATCTCGGAGATTATGCTCCAGCAAACGAGGGTCGAGACTGTCCTCGCCTATTACGAACCCTTTCTCGATCGATTTCCCGGTCTCGACGCATTGGCCACAGCATCGATTGACGATGTCTTCAAGGCCTGGGAAGGCCTCGGCTATTACAAACGAGCCCAGAATCTGCACCAGGCGTCTCGGATCCTAGTTGACCAATACGAGGGTAAGTTGCCAAGCTCTGCGGGGGGGCTGCGCAAGTTACCGGGAATCGGTCCCTATACAGCGGGTGCAATTGCATCGATCGCTTTCGGAAAGGACGAACCCGTTCTAGATGGAAACGTCATTCGCGTTATCAGCCGACTGTTCTGCATCGCAGGAGATGTAGCCAAGGCAGCCACTAAGAAGGAGCTTCTTGAAGCCGTAAGCTCCATGATCCCAACGGGGAGTGCCAGCGCCTTCAATCAGGCATTGATGGACCTCGGAGCAAGGATCTGCCTGTCTAGGAATCCGCAATGTAAGGAGTGCCCGGTGGCCGATTTCTGCGATGCCCATCGTACGAAACAGGAATCCGTTTACCCGCAGAAGGCGAAGAAAGCCAAGATTCCTCACATCGATGTCGTCGCCGGCGCCATCTGGGATGGAGAGCCGTTTGCCGCAACCAGTCGTCTACTGATCGCACAACGAAAGCTGGATGACATGCTGGGAGGGCTCTGGGAATTGCCTGGGGGGACAGTCGAGGAGGGAGAGACACTGGAAGATGCCTTGCATCGGGAACTCCAAGAAGAACTGGCTATTGAGGTGAAGATCCTCAAGCCGTTCATCGACATCAAGCACACCTATACACACTTCCGAATGACGCTTCATGTATTTCACTGCCGGCACACAAAAGGCGAGCCCCAGTCCATCGACGTAGCCGACTGGACCTGGGCTCACCCCAACAAACTCGATACATTCGCATTTCCAACAGCCGACCGCAAGATCCTGTCCGCGCTGAAGAGTATGACCGCAGAGCACGCAGAGTAAGATCACAACCTGATTTCCATCTGCAAAACAATCCGCTGGATTCCTTTGGATAACGCAACAGCAACGTAGCCGAATAGATGGATTCGCCTTCGAAACCCCTCTAGCAAGAGTCTGGCAGTCCCTTGCCAAACTCCAACGAACTGCATGTTTCACAGGCAGTTCGCCGCCTCTGCGGTTATGCGTCTTGCTTGTCGAGCTTTTCGGATGCTAGAAAACGATCTCAAATCCGATGCCGTAGCTGATCAGAAATGCTAGATTTCGTGTGTCAACCTGGATAAGCAGCCGAGCCTTTTCGGACAACTCCAGCGCCAAGCCGATTGCCACGTCATGCCACACCACAATTCCATCGCCATCGAGAGGAATCGTCGGCTGATAGGCGAAGAAGAGAGGGAAGACGTTCAGATCAAGATAGATCTCACCAAAGACTCCCCAATTGAGAAAGTGAACGCCATATCCACCGCCGAATCCCAGGGCTAGTGAGATCGACTCCGGATCATTCACGACGGAAAATTTCAGATCACCGGCAATCCCCATCCAGCTAGGCTCTCCCGTAGATAGCGATATCAGAGCTCCCGTATGAAGTCCAAGATTGATAGTATCGGATAGGCCGAAATTCAATCGAGCTTGCGGGGTCAGTGCCCATGCCGGATCTTCGTCAATCGATAGGTCCATGAGTCCCGAACCGATCAGAACCGATACGTCGCCTGATTGAATCATCTTGGCGGTCTGGAACATATTGAACAGACAGCCACTTAGCAAGATCATTGGAACCACAAGGCCTATGGCCAGCAACACGCGGAATGTTCGTTTCATAATCTCCCCCTCATTCATGTGCAGATTACCACAACTCTGCCGAAGAACTCGAACTGTGTCAAATAGTCGATCCCGCGCGGAAATCTCATGCCCTCCTCTCAGCAGCGGTTACGGAACCCGGTCTACGAAGAGTCCTCCGGTCGGAACGTCCAGTTTGCCCTACTGAAATGGGTTTGCTATCATGAGGGCACATTGAACTGACGAACGACTTGGGGGAAGCGAATGGCCGGACATTCTAAATGGGCAAACATCAAGTACCGCAAGGAGCGCCAAGATAAGAAGCGCTCCAGCAGGTTTGGGAAGTTGATCAAGGAGATCACAATTCAGGCACGCAACGGGGATCCGAATCCCGAGAATAATCCTGGATTGGCACAGGCCCTGGATCGAGCCAAGGCAGCCAACCTCCCAAAGGACAACATCGAGCGAGCCATCAAACGAGCCACTGGGGAGTTGGAAGGCGTTACCTACGAGGAAATAACCTACGAAGGTTATGCTAATGACGGTGTGGCTGTACTCGTTCGATCGGTTACCGATAACAAGAACCGGGCCGCCGCAGATATCCGCCACATCTTTAGCAAGAACGGTGGCAGCATGGCTGCAGTAGGCAGCGTGGCTTGGTTGTTCGATCGCAAGGGCATTGTTGTGCTCGCCGATCTACCTGATGAAGTCAATCGCGATGAACTCGAAATCGCCCTCATTGAGGCAGGTGCCGATGACATCGACGATCAAGATAGTATCATTGAGGCGACCTGCACACCTGCAGACTTGCCAGCACTGGTGCAGGCGGTCAAAGACCAGGGCATCACGCCCATTCGCGCCGAAGCAACCATGATCCCCAAGAGCACGGTGCATGTTGAAGGAGCCGCTGCCAACAAGGTTCTCAAGATCGTGAATATGCTCGACGAGCATGAGGACGTTCAAGAAGTTTTCGCCAATTTCGATATCGATGACGAGTATTTCGAGAAGCTCGAAGCTGAAGGCGAATCGTAGCAAGGAAGACCCAAGGAGGTTGGGATGCGAAAGTTTATCGTAGCATTGTGTGTTGGAGTGATTCTATTGGTGAGCACAGTGGGTGCTGTAGCCGAATCAAACGACGCCTGGATTCCCGGGTTGGCATCGTTCGTGATTCCTGGGTTGGGACAGCTCATCAATGATGAGATGGATAGAGCTATCCTGCACTTCGGAATTGCCGTAGCGCTGAATGTCGGAGGTTATTACGCC
The DNA here is from genome assembly GCA_023132545.1 of Candidatus Bipolaricaulota bacterium. Classification (GTDB taxonomy): domain Bacteria; phylum Bipolaricaulota; class Bipolaricaulia; order UBA7950; family UBA9294; genus SPBW01. The sequence goes on along the minus strand of JAGLYB010000030.1, from coordinate 4,071 downwards.
GCCGCATTGCTTCCGATCCCCTACTATTACTCGTACCCAGTTGTCGGATTGCTTCACCTCGGCTGGTCCTTGTACAGCGGCTTCGATGCCTATGACGTAGCCAAAGCACAGGGATTCCGATTTGGATTCGTCGACAACGGGATCGGGTTCGCAGTTAGTTTCTAGAGCAACCACACGGCGATCGCCAGTGTGATCACCGTTAATACGGAAAGGTATTTCCGGACCCCCGCACGAATCTGGGCGGGGGTCTTTACTGTTGGAATCAAGTCATTGGACAACACCTCAATTCCGCCCGTACTGATATCAACATCCAGCCGCAGCCGGCCCAATGCTTGACCGAATTGGCCGGATTGCACAATCAATGTGTCGCCTTCCCGAATCGGTTCCTCGGTTCGCTGGTGCGAATGACCAGAGATGAACAGATCAATCTCCGGGACTTGTCGAGCCATCATACAGGCGTTGTCAAGTGAGATATGCCCCACTACAAACACGAAATCGAACGTCCCTTCATGGAGAAACAACTGCTCGCGAAGTGAGTCAATCGGATCGCGGTATCGCAACTGCGGATAGGCGGGAACCGGCAAGAACTCCGGTGTAATCAGCCCGACCACGAGAGCTGACGCGTCTCCCATTTGAAGAATCGTCGATGCTTCCAGCCCTAAGTCTACATCTGAGACAGGCACCCAATTCGCACACAGGACCGGGAACTCCGCTTCTGAGACCAGCTGAGACAGCCTGTTTGCCCCCCAATAGGCATCATGATTCCCTAGAGCCATGGCCGAATAGGACAGTTCGTTCATCCAGGTAAGTGTTTCACGAAAGCCCCAAACATTGGTGATCGGTTGACGATGATCCTGCCAAGCGTCCCCAGCGTCAAACAACAAAACGGGAGTTCCAACTTCACGCTCGGCGGCGATACTTTTCGCGAGCGAATCAAAGCGATCCAATCGCACATGCAGATCATTGGTGTATAAGACCGTTATCGGAAAGGCGGCAGCAGACGCACAGATAACTGTGACAAGCAGAATTGCCAGCAGGGCACTACGCATCATAGTGTTCCTCCGAACGAAAGTCTGATCCCATCTCGCCCGAACATCATCCCGACTTCCCATTGCGCTGAACTAGTCGGAAATACTCTCCATCCAACTTTAGGCTCGATTCTCTCTGAATGCTGAATCCCGCCGATGACCATCGTCAATCGGGGATGAACGACAAACTGGATCCATGCCCAACGCGCCGGGTCAAACCATGTGCGACCCAAATCAATGGCGACAGGACCAAAGAACAGAGTCATCAGGCCCGTCACCCGTTTCGAATCCAGCTCAACAGCAAGAAAGGCGGGTGCAAGCTCCAGCGGCGCCAACAGGCGCGCACAGAGGTTGAACGAGTCGCTTGTTGTGCCCGCGGTCCCACGAACCAGAATGTGAGACATAATCACTCGGCTCACGGACAGCTGAAAGCCAGTTGTTGTAGTCATCAGTACACCCTGCGTCATTCCTCGCTCCATAATCGGCATTGCCGCCAGTAGCTTGGCAGCAATAATTGGCTCCAAGCCTTCGGCACATGCGGTCCCGCCGATTGCCAGTAGCACGAGAACGGCAAGCCAAATCGAAAACGGATCTTTCATGATGCAGGGAGCTTACAGCCAACGGACGACCTCTCCAAGCATTGCATTCGGATTTCGATCTGGACACAATCGATCCGCCATGCTGATGGAATCAGTCAAACAACTTATCCATGATCTTTCGATGATCCCGAGTGGGGAGAGCGTTCTTGTTGCCGTATCCGGCGGACTCGACTCCATTGTCCTGCTCGATGTGCTGGTTCACCTCTCGGACGAGCTGTCGTTTGACATCATTGTCGGACACATTGATCATGGCTTGCGTGGAGCGGCTTCAACTCAAGATGCGGCCTTCGTTCACAGCGTAGCCGATGGCTACGGGCTGCCGATTGCTCAACATATCTTGACCCACTCCGATATGAAACGAGGGCAATCCCACGGTCGAGAGGGGGCGGCCCGCCATGCGAGGTTGGCTGCGCTAGAGACACTGGCTGCGAAAGCCGGCGCAAGTCGTATTGCTTCTGGCCACACCCTGGACGATCACGCGGAGACGATTCTCTACCACTTGGCGCGGGGAGCCGGCCACAGCGGACTGAGGGGAATCCCCCCCGTTCGCATCCCATTCATTCGTCCGCTGATCCGCACATCACGGTCCGACGTTCATGCTTATGCCATCGAGCGAGTGCTTACGTGGCGAGAAGATGCAACCAATTCCGACCTCACTTACACTCGGAATCGCATCCGGCATCACGTCTTGCCCGAGCTTCGAACGCTCAATCCACGAATTATCGAGGCGTTGAGTCGCAATGCCGATCTCCTGACCGATCTCGATGAAGCTGTGGCGTTTCTTGTGACAGAGAGGATGCTGCAGTTGCAAATCGAACCCGGAAATTCGGCTGCCGGTCTGTGCAGAAGCAAACTTGCTTCACTCCCGGATCCCGTTCTTCGGTTGATCCTTCGAGAAGGCGTTCGACGGGTCCGTGGAAATTTGGATGGAATCGAATTCACCCACATCGAGGCACTTCGTAGCCTCATTACCGGCCGCCAAGCACACGGCGACCTATCGCTACCGGGGCTTCATGTCAGAATGCAGGGTGACGCCCTCGTATTCTCATGCACTCCTCCTGCACCAGCGTCATCCTGGGAAGTAACTGTTGATCTGGGAGAGACACAGTTTCCGAACGGCAAGTCGTCCCTGGAACTAAAAATCGTTCCAATGGCGGATGTGGAGTTACAGTCGATTCGATCGGACCGATGGATCGAGGTTGCCGACGCAGATCGTGTCACCTTTCCGCTGTGTCTGAGGACACGTCAACAGGGCGATCGCTTCACGCCGCTGGGACTGGGTCAAGAGATCAAGCTCAAGGACTTTCTGATGAACGAGCACACGCCGCATTTCGACCGAGACAGCATTCCCCTGCTTTGTGACAGTCGTAGTATCATCTGGGTTGTCGGGATTCGATTATCGGATACCGTTAAGCTATCTAGTCAAACACAGCGGGTGTTGGTGATGAGGATGAAGGGAGTCGGATGATTTCGTTTCTTGTTTTTGCAGCTTCCATTATGGTGCTTGTCGGCCTGCACGAGGCCGGACATTTCTTCATGGCCAAGGCATTCGGGGTTTATGTCAAGGAATTCGCCATCGGATTCGGCCCCAAGTTGTTCGCTGTCCAAGGCAAAGAAACCCGTTATTCGCTACGCCTTATCCCTTTCGGCGGATACGTCAAGATGGCGGGAGAAGATAGCCTGGAAGACGACGAAACCATTCCACACGACCGCGTACTCTACAGCAAGCCACCCTACGCCCGCGTCCTCATCAGCCTGGCCGGCCCGTCAGCCAACCTTCTGCTGGCCTTTCTGATCACGCTGATTGTCATTTGGTCCATGTCGTTCCCGATCCTGCAGGTGAGTGGAGTCCTCCCCAATACGCCGGCAGCAGAGTCCCTTCAATTCGCAGATCAGATCTTGGCGATCGACGGCCAAAAGGCGTTTACGCTAAGCAACATCACCTCGGCAATTCAACGCTCAGAGGGAGCTCCGGTCGCAATGGACATCCTACGAGAAGGCACTCCTCTGACGGTGTCCATCCAACCTGAGTATCTCGCTGATGAGAAGAGGTTTGTCGTAGGCGCGTACTTCCTGGATGCTGCGTATACAACTCAACTCGATCATGTCGCTTCCGCATCCTTGCTCGGCGTAAGCGGGTTGCGCGCCAAAGACCGCATCTCTGCAATCAATGCTCAAGCCCTCGATAGCACCCTTGGCTCGCTTCTGGCCGCACTTGAGGAGACTACAGAGCATTCGACATTCGTCATCTCGTACGTAAGGGATGACGTTGAGATGACAATTGAATTGCCAATGACGGAGCAAGTCGCTGGCGATTTCTTCACAGGGGTTTCGTTCTCACATCTCGGCGTGGTCACTCGCCATGCCGGTTTCGGAGAGGGCATCGTCTTCGCGTCGGGCCAATTCGTGGGCTACATCCGCGCCTTGGCCGAAGTCATTCGTAG
>JAGLYB010000003.1 GCA_023132545.1 Candidatus Bipolaricaulota bacterium | reverse complement strand
TCGAGGGACACATATCCTAATTCCTAAGAATCAGATCCTCAGCCTATTCCTAGTTGAAGATCGAGACTCAGTCAGACGCATGCTAGGGCAATTCGCGATAGGGGGAAAGCGTTGGTTGGAACCCTTCGCTGATAGTGAGGTAGCTCGTGCCGTTGGCGGCGAAGCCGATCGCTTCGCCTTGGGGTTCCATGGCTAGCGCTACTGGGCATCCGGGCGAGGCAAGCGCCATCCACCATTCGCCCGCAGTCGAGCGAGTCCAGAGCTGTGCATTCCAGTACCCACGCAATAGAATGCTCGATCCGTCCGGGCTGATGTCACCGCCGGTCATGAACCCCCAAGGCAGTTCGACAAGGAACTCTAGGGTCACGATACCGTCCATACTCATCGGCACCCGGTAGGCGCGAGCGTTGATGAAATCCTTGCTAACGATGACAACGTCCCTGGTGATCGGATCGACCAGCAGGGTCTCGGCATCGTGTGGGCCGTCGGGATAGACCGCTTCGATTAGCTCGCAATCCAGGGCGATTTGCTGAACATGACGGTCTTCAGAGATCTCAATCTGCGGCTCGGGGAAGCGGTAGATGCTGACTGTCTCACGGGTCCGTCCATTGTCACCAATGTCGGCTACGTAGAGATAGTCGCCTTCGCCCGGACCTGGACCAATCGCGATGTCCTCACAATCGATGGCATCTATGCCGATGAGCTGCACCTCAGCAACGGTCCGGCCTTGCAGATCGATCGCGTAGACCACCGCATCATCGCCTGAATCGTTGTGTACCCAAAGAATCCCCGGCTGACTTCGACTGGCCACCAGTCCCGAGATCTCGGTCAACCTCTCGTCGATGATCATCGCGCCGTCCGGCGCACGTTCGTATACCGGACAAGGCACATCTTGCTCGTCTGCATGCGCGACGAGAGCCAGGCAACAAAGCACAGCTACAGCAATTCCAAACAGCAATGCTCGACGATGTCTCACTTTCCACGTAGGTAGTCGAATTTCCTGATCCATGCTGGGTCTATTCTACGGCGCGCGGCAACTCACAACGTTGGGCAATGGTTCCCATTGCTTGGGAGAACGGCATCAACGCACACACACCCCTCTCTCTTCTAGTTCTCGCCTCTTGGGTTATCTCCGCACCCTTTGCGTGCTCTGCGGTGAACAACGCTCTTCTTCAAGCAAGATGAACCATACCTTTCTCTCACATTTGGTTCTGTGAAACCCATCGACCGCGCAGCAGTAGGTAGAGCGTGGACACAAACAAAACTGCAGGAGGTTGGTAGGATGAAATATCTTAAGACACGACGCAGGACGTTGATTGTGGTACTCGGACTTGCGCTCACAATGACGTTCTCTGCACTTGCTTGGGGAGGAATAGCAACCTCTCCGCTTGGATTCAAACCGCTCGCAGGACTTGGATCATGCCCCTTGGGCGCCGTGATCCAGGTTCTTGCCCCCTAAATCCCCAGCCGACCGTGCCTCAATCCCACCCTCCAGAGGCGCGGTCTTGTCCCCCTCGAAGTCGCAGTGAAGATCTGTCCTCCCTTTCGTCAATTGGAAGGGAGGCACTGCAAATCTTCGCGGCTCACTCAAGCTGAGGTTTCGCTGCCGGACACAGCCTATCTTGCGTTTGGCAACACACCCAGTAGCAATCTCAATTGCAGAAATCAGAATGCGTTCAGTCGCCGCCCAACTTGCGTGCCAACACCATCGGATTGCGTTTGTCAGGATCCTTGCAGTTGAGTTTGTAACTGTGCCCAATAATCCTGTCGCCTAGGATTGCAAAACCTGCATCTCGCAGACACTCTCTATACTCTTCCCAGCCGAAACAACTCCAATACATCGGCATGCCAAAGAAATCATCCTTCGTATATGGTGATCGTGCGAACTCCGTCAAGGTCGCGAGAAAGTATCCGCCCGGGCGAAGCCAGGAATGTACTCGCCGAAAAATCTCGCTGTGTTCCTCACGCGGCAAGTGGAACAACACGAAGATAGCAAGCACAGCATCGAAACTGGCATCGGGAAATCGAACGTTCGAGATATCGCTACAGATGAACCGGCCGTCAGGCACCGCAACCTTGGACATGTCCAGCATCTTCTGGGAGATGTCAACTCCAGTAACTCTGTGCCGCTTTGCCAACGTCTGGGCTAGGGGAATCCCTGCACCACAGCCCAGGTCGAGCACCTCCGATTGATCCGGTAGCACACTGAGTAGCGGTGCCAGCTGATCGCTGTCATCCTTCCTGCGAGCTGCTGCATAGGCTGCCGCACAGCCATCGTAGCCATTGCGAACCAGGGCCTTGTAGTCAACTGAGGGATCGTCTGCCAATCTCATCACTATATTAGCCGCCCCTCCCCTTGCAAGGGATCAACAGCCTGTCTCGATATTGACGTTCCGCTTCCAAACGCTGCTCTTGCGTTTGCTACCGATGGGTATCCTCAAACGGTACAACCAACACCCACTTCATTCATTGGAACCGTTCGTCAGCTCGGCGATCGGATACGCGCTTTCTCGCTTCCTCAAGCCAACCGGTTCGGATGTCGGATTGATAATCGAACTCAGGCACATAGGGCTTGATGTCCAGCAGCGGCGTGCCATCGACAATGTCCACGTTCTGGATATGCAGCACACCGTCTTCGATCTTGTCCAGCTGGACCACAGAGAGCCCAATCGGATTGGGCCGCTTGGGAGCACGTGTCGCGAATAGGCCACGCTCCGCAGTGTCCATGAACGGGACTACACGCAGCCTGTATCCCTCACTCTTGTGCAGGTGATAGAGAAGAATAATATGGGAGAACCCGTCCAGATCGGCCAATCCGTCGCGGTAGTCTGGGAAAATCTCAATAGTTGCCTTCACCCCGACACCGCCAGCCGGTTGGATCGGTATGCCCTTCGGCTCAGGAAATGGCGTGTGAATGATTCCGATGGCCTCGAATTCGATCAACCGTTCAACACCTTCTTCACGTGTGGGATGAGCCCGCCGTCTTCGAGGATAGCCAACACTTCGGGTGGCAAGGGAGGGAAGGAGTAGGTCCTCCCGTCGTGTTCGACCACTCCGGCGGTGAAGTCGATGCCTACACTATCGCCAGTCTGGATCGCATCTGTTCCCTCAGCAAGCTCAATCACGGGCAGACCGCTGTTGATGGCGTTGCGGAAGAAGATGCGCGAGAAGGACGGGGCGATAATGGCGGCCACACCAGCTGCCTTGAGACAGGTGGCGGCCTGTTCGCGCGACGAACCGCAGCCAAAATTCTTGCCGGCTACGATGATGTCTCCGGGTTGAACGGCCTCCGCAAAGCCGGCATCGAGATCTTCAAGTGCATGCTCGGCCATCTCGGCCGGTTCCATTGGCTGATACGTGTACTTGCCGGGGAAGATAACGTCGGTATTGACGTCGTCGCCGTATTTCCAAACGCGTCCTTGATTCATGATGCCCTCCAACCAAACCTAGTGATCTCACCAAGGCACAGAGCTCACCAAGAAGTGATGACGCCCAGACTCATGGTTCAAACCAATACTTCTTACTCATTGCTTTCTCCGTGCACTCCGCGTGCTCCGTGAGAGGCAACGCTTTGCATTGCTTGGAGAAAGGCAATCGGTGCCTTTCTCTGGTGCCCAACTAGAAGAACTCGCGGGGGTCGGTGATTACACCGGTTACTGCCGAGGCAGCCACTGTCGCCGGCGATCCGAGATAGATCTCGGCATCACGCGATCCCATCCGCCCTTTGAAGTTGCGGTTGGCTGTCGAGATAGTGGCTTCTCCTGGTGCCATCACACCTTGGTGTGCACCTAAGCACGGGCCGCAGCCAGGATTTAGCAGCATGCCGCCTGCCCTAACCAGCGTGTCGATAACGCCTTCCTTCAGCGCTTCAAGCAGGATCTCCTGCGACGCCGGCAAGACGAGCAAGCGCACATCATTGGCCACCTTCCGACCTTCCAGAATCTTGGCCGCCACGCGCAGGTCTTCCATGCGTCCGTTGGTGCATGTGCCCAGCAGTGCTTGCTGAATCGGTATTCCGACTACGTCTTCTACCGGAGATACGTTGTCCACGGTATGAGGACGTGCCACTTGCGGGCCCAATGCCGAGGCGTCGAACTCCAACATCTGTTCGTATTCGGCGTCTTCGTCTGGGAAGACGGCGGTGTATTCGCCCTCGGCGCGGTCGGCCAGGAATGCATACGTCTTCTCGTCTGGGATGCAATACCCATTCTTGGCCCCCATTTCGATGGCCATGTTGCACAGCACCATACGCGAGCCAATCGACATCGCTTCGACGGCTTTCCCTGTGTATTCAACCGACTTGTAGAGCGCGCCGTCGGCGCCAATGCTGCCGATGATGTGCAGGATCAAGTCCTTGGCAGATACGGGATCTTGAAGCCGGCCATGGATAACCATCTTGAAGCTGGCCGGCGTCTTGAGCCAGATACGCGAAGTGGCATAGAGAACGGCCATTTCCGATCGGCCGATGCCTGCGGAGAATGCTCCGAACGCACCGTAGGTAGTGGTATGCGAGTCGGATCCGAGAATCAGGCGACCGGGTAAGGCAAATCCCTTCTCCGGCAGCACTTGATGACAGATGCCGACACCTACGTCATAGAAGCTGCGAATGCCGTTCATTTGGACGAACTCGCGGATTTCCTTGTGGTTCTGCGCGTATTTCTCTTCTGAAGCCGGCACGGTGTGATCGAGCACGATCACGAATTTGTCCGGATCCTTCACACTCGACACACCAATCTTGGCGAACTTCTTGGCGATGGCGGCTGTATTATCGTGAGACAGACAGACGTCGGGCTCGATTTCTACGATTTGCCCGACATCGATGGAATCAAGCCCCGCCTTGGCGGCCAGAATCTTCTGCGCGAACGTCATTCCCATCAGATCACCCCTCGATCGGGTCGAAATTCATGAAGTCGGCGAAGTGACAGATGATGGATTCGGGAATACGCTTGAAGGGATCGCCTTCCTTGGAATGCGTGCCGATGATGTGTTGTACGGCAGCGGGTAGCCCGTGGGCATCGGCCAACGCTACACCCGAAAACGCGTGCCTCACCAGCTTACCGTCAGCACTCTTGCGGAACGCCCCGTCAACTTCTTCCATTTCCACCAGCTTGCCGACGTCGTGCAGAAGGGCACCGGCCAGCAGCATATCTCTGTCCAATTTGAGATCGACGCCGTCATAGATCTCGTCGAACGTGTCGGAGACGGCGGCGCAGATGCGGGTCACACTGCGGACGTGCTGCGCAAACGAGGCCGACACTTTCTTGGCCAGCGTGAACGGCATGCGTGCGACATCTTCGGGCGTCCATCCACCCCGCTCCAGCCCGTCGATCCAAGTCGCGATGACCTTCTCACGCAGATCGGTGTTCCCGATCCACTCGATTTCCGGCAGAATCTGCAGCAATTTGTCTCTCACTCGAATCCCTCCACCTTTCGAACCACGTCGATAACGGTTCCGTCACGCCACTCAATCGCGGCGATGATTTCGTCCCCAAATACGGGCTTTCTCACCGGTTGAATCATTTCGTCGACTTCCGCTTTGATGTCGGCCAATTCTCGTATCGGCAGCCCGGCCGCCAAGAAGCGCTCTTTGAGATCTCCACGCTTCGGATTCACAGCCAAGCCACGTTCGGTCACGATGACGTCCACCACCTCGCCGGGTGTGGTCACTGTGGTGACCGAATTCACGATCACGGGAATGCGCCCACGTAGCGTGGGAATGGTAATCATGGTCATGGATGCGCCGGCAGCAACGTCCTGATGCCCGCCGATGCCATGCAGCAGCACGCCATCGGAATGGGTATTCACGTTGACGTTGAAGTCGAGATCGACCTCAGTGGCTCCGAGGAAGGCGGTGTCAAGCTTGTAGGTAGCGCAGCCACGCGAGTCGTAGTTGGCATACAGGCCGGGATCGATCATGACATGAGCCGGATTTTCTCGTAGCGAACGAACGGCGTCCAAGTCAAAAGCCTGACCGTCGAGGATGGTGCGGATCAGTCCACGCTGCAGCAGGCCGACCAACATCTTGGTCCCGCCACCCATTCCGAACGAGCCCACAATGCCCGCCTTTTCCATTTCGTCGCCCAGGTACTTGGTGGCTGCCAGCGAAATACCGCCGGCTCCGCCCTGAAAGCTGAATTCGTCGACGAAATATCCGGAATGAACGACAGCATCCGTAGTCAGCCGTGCAATCAGCAAGCGCGTCGGCGACTTGGTCAGCCGTAGTGTTCCAGATGCGATGTTCTCTGGATCGCCGATCTCATCCACCACAACCACGTAATCAACCCAGCCTTGCTGGATCTCCATCGGATGCACCGGATAGGGGGCCAGATCACTGGTGACAACGACCGTCTTCTTGGCGTACTGCGCATCCACTGCGACAAAAGAAATCGAACCGCAGGGCGTCTTCCCCTTAATCCCGGTGGCATTGCCATAGGCATCGGCTTGCGGCGCAGAGATGAAGGCAACATCGATTTCCGCGTCTCCTGCTTCCACGGCACGCCAGCGACCGCCATGCGATCGCAGTACCGTCGGCTCAGACAGCTTCCCTCCTTGACTCACAAATGCTCCGACGGGTCCGTTCATCGACCCATCGATGCGAGACACAACGCCGGCCTTGATGTGATCGATCACCCCAGCGTGGGCCGGGAATAAGGCTGTAGGCAACAGGCGCAGATCCTTCAATCCCTTCTTGGCACAAGCATCGAGGACCTGATTGATAACGAGATCGCCGTCACGGAACGAATGGTGAAACGAGATCGTCATCCCGTCCGATAGGCCGGTGGCATCGATGGCGGCTTCAATTGACGGGAGCACCTTATCCTCGTTCTGCGGCGCTCCTTTCTGATAACGAGGCACCTTTCGGCCTTCGCGCAGGGTGGCGAAGGCTCCCTGAAAACCGACGATTTCTCGTGATCCGATGCGTTCTGGAATCTCTCGACCGATGGCGTTTTTCATGCTACATGCCCCCTTGGGCCAATCGCTCGGCATATTTAAGGGTTCGCTTCGCTCGTTCCAGCACCGGCCGGTCAATCATCTTTCCGTCCAGAGCCACGGCGCCCGAGCCGGCTCGTTCTGCTTCTTCTGCAGCTTCTACCACGCGATACGCATAGGCGAGTTCGTCGTCGGTGGGAGAGAATGCCTGATGGATGAGAGCCAGCTGCCGCGGATTGATAGCTCCCTTTCCGTCGAATCCGAGTTCACGCGCCAACGCAGTTTCTTCGGCCAAGCCTTCGGAATTCTTCAGATCGGCATACACGGTGTCCGAAGCCTGAATACCTGCGGCTGCGGCAGCAGCCACGATCATCGATCGGGCAAACGACAGTGCTCGACTCGTTCGAAGTGAGCCCACATCGCGTGTGTAGTCCTCGGCACCGAATGCCAGCATGACGATGCGCGGATCGGCGGCGGCAATCTCCTCACAGTGCAGTACGCCGCGGGCCGTTTCGATGATGGTCATGATCTTGGTGAAGCCCGGCTCAATGCCACAATCACTTTCGACTTCATCCAGCAGCTTTGCCAGCCGAGTTACATCACCGGCAGATTCGGCCTTGGGTAGACAGAGACCATGCGGACGTCCCTGCAGCACCTCTTGCACGTCGTTTTCTCCTCCCGAATCCAATCCATTGATGCGCACCCATACTTCTTCGGGGAATGGAAT
>JAGLYB010000029.1 GCA_023132545.1 Candidatus Bipolaricaulota bacterium | reverse complement strand
TACTCTTCGGAGTCGATCGATCAATCGCATCACTTCCTTCCCCCAGCTTCATTCACGATCAGAAGCTAAAGTGCAATACCTCTCCGAGGCATTACAGTCTGATGTTATGGCCATTACGTTCAGGGGCCGTGGGAAGGGTGGGATTACGATGTTATATTGATCACATTCACGCATGCCGTGGGTACCGCGGGAATGTGACAGATGTCACGTTTATCGGCTTAGAGAAAGCCAATCGCCTCCTTGTTGTGTTGTTGATTAGACGTACTCACGACAGAACGCTGATGAACTCTGGGCCTTGTTGAGCCGTGTGATACAATACGACCAAGGAGTGTTTTATGCCCAAATGGACACCAGATTCCGTGCGTCGTTGGCTTCTAGAAGGTCTATACGAGAAGTACATGTTAGATCCACGCAGCCAATGCGATTATGTCAAAAGACCTGTAGAAGTTGAAGAAACGCCATCGTTCCCAGACGTAGTACGAGAACTCGAATGGCTACAAGCTCTGAAGCACGTCGAAATCACAGAGCAGTACTCCAACGTCATCTGTGCACGACTAACTCCGTTTGGACGCGCACTCATAGAACAGAGCGATCAGGATCAACCAGCCAAGCGGAGAGAGATCGGCTTTGAAACAGATGAAGAGTAGCCTCTCTAGTACTTCAGCCTTTCCCTCAGCACCTCACGAATAATCTCGGACTCGCTCTTGCCTTCCTTCTCCGCCTCGTCTTTGAGTGCCAGCAACATGCTCACAGGGCACATGAAGACTTTCTGAGCAAGGATCTCGCCTGTTCTCTTTCTTGCCATCTTGATCACCCTCTGCGATGGGTCGGGGTCAGGGCTTTATTTTCGAATTCGTAGTTTGGTGGGGGACAGGCTACTTTTTGTGACCTCGAATGGATCTCATGCGTTCTTGAGTGTTCTCTGCAACTCTTCCGAGACAAAAAGTAGCCTGTCCCCTTTTCCAATAAGGTTGCTGATGCTGAAGGGTGTAGTTCCGAAAGAATCTCTGCACGGTCAAGGGGTCGGGCCTTTATTCTCGAATTCATAGTTCGGTAGGGGACAGGCTACTTACCCATGCCGTGCAGATGTCTTGTTCAAGCAGCAGCTTCAGCTGTCTTGGGCGAAGTGGCGGAAGACATACAGTTGGAGTTCGTGCGTCGGTCTGATGACATGGCACTCCGGGCATTCGTGATAGTTTGCGCCCAGGATGCTCAGCTCAAGTTCCCATTCCTTGCTCAGCAGCTTGTCGCGGTGTGCCAAAGCAGATTCTTCATTGTCGAAGGTTAGGACTGAGTCCCGATTCCTCTCGTCTGTCATTGCGGTCTTTGCGCTGCAAATACTGCAGATCGAGCGGATCTCAAACTTGTCGTTCATACCATCCTCCTGAATTCGCAGGCCGCGACATCATCGCCATTCTCAGAGGCTTACACTGGGTGATGAGGCTCTACTCTACTGAGCCAGCCACCTTTTGGCGTCGCGGACGACGTCTTCGCAGATGGATTCGGCCAAGCCAATGTATTCGGTGGGTTTGAGGGCGCGAAGTCTCACTTTTACGGCGTCTTCTAGGTTAAGCCCATCGATCCATGCGTGCAGATCTTCGATAGACAGCGTCTCACCTCGCGTCAGCGTCTTCAGCAGTGCGTAGGGATCGCTCACACCTTCGGCGCGAAGGCTGGTCTGGATCGCCTCGGCCAGTACTTCTGGGTGCGCCTGCACGTTGTGCAGGCATGCCTCGCGATCGATGTCGATGCGTTCGAGTCCTTGCA
>JAGLYB010000028.1 GCA_023132545.1 Candidatus Bipolaricaulota bacterium | reverse complement strand
ATGTACAGTCCCCCATCGCCGTGAACGACGATCTCGGCATGCGCTTCATCTATCAGCTGTCCCGATGCGTCGTGAAGCGTTCGTTGTCTGATACGGTCCGCTCGGCGGTGCGAAACGCGTTGCGGCGTTCGCTGTGCAATTTCTCCCAGCAGGGCGCCGAGTGCTTCTTGCAGTTGATTCGAATCAACGGGCTCAGCGAATTCAACAAGCGCGCGATACTTCTTTGTAGCGCGCAGTTCTTTGACCCAAGGGACAGCGTTACGATGCACGAGTTTCAGGGCTGTGACCGTCACCCGCCCGGATGCGCACTCATTCACGAGCAGATGTGCATTAGACAAATCGATGGAACGACGCTTGGGAATCAGCAGTTCTAAGACGAACGGTCGACCGTTTCCCAGCATGCGAGCATCGATGTCCTCTCGCCCCGCTCCATGTAGACAAGCGGATGCTGCATCTGCTAGTTGGATCAACGGACCCGCGATGATCTCTTCGACCGAATCAGGATACTGCTTCCCAGAGAACCTACACGCCTCGCATCCACGTCCGCGGCACTGCCGACATGGCCATTTGGTCTGCGGAATGCCTCTCTCCAGCTTGCAGTACCGCCCATAGGCATACAGCGACAGGACATGCATTGTCAGTTCATTCGTGTTCAGATCGATGACAAACGAAATTTGAGGTGCCTTGAAATCGACAGTAACAGCACGTGCTAGGTTTCTTTCAAACGCAATGCCCGTCATTCGATTGAGGGAGTGTTTCAGGGATTCCCGATGTTCGGACGGAAACCGTTCCTCATAGAACGCTTCCATCTGTTCCAATCGAGGCGTGAGTTTGACACCGAACAAGTACGTTGCGAACTCAAGCTCCTTGACTTGTTCCACGGTTCGGCAAACCCATTTCTCGATATGCTCGAAGAGATTGCCACAAACCCAGCATGTCCCGTGCTTCCTCTCGACGCCGACTGTACTCAGATACTCGCGGATCCGCTCGCCACGTGATGCATTGGACAGACCCGTTCCAAGTTTGGAAGCAACTCGCCCCAAGCACTCGTCGCAAATGGGCCCCGCACGCAGGATCTCTGCGCCCAGCTTGCTTACGTCTTGCGGATCAAATGTTTTCATCTGTGGCTCCTAGGTAAAGGTTCTATAGAGGATCATCCCGGAACCTTCTCGTACAAACCCTGCTTCAGCCAACTCCGCTTCAATCGCTGAGTTCACGATTGCGGCCCCATCCCAAGTCATCGTGCGAATCGAAGCCGGGCGCTCTCGCCCCTCCACCAACTGCGCCAACGCGCAGAAGGATGCCGTTCGCTGTGATGGTGAGAGATCACTGAGTGGTATCAATCGCTCGCCGCGGTTCTCGACAGCCAGAATGGGATGTCCATTCTCCAGCACAAGATAGTTGCCATGGTGATGGCGAATGATATGGCGATCCCCATCCGGACGCAAGATTGGGAACAGATCGCCAAAGACATTGGCTGGATCATTCACGTTCAGCAAAACGAGGCCATCATGCTGGGGACTGCGAGCCAGGGATACCGCCGCTTCTTTGGAAGCGAACTGGGGACCCGAGAGCCCGGAAACGAACAACGCACGGTCAACCTCGCTCGCCGCAATGTGCGGCCAGCCAAGGATCTGCGGAGGCGTAGGCTCGGCGAACGTCTCGGAGAACCATCGTGAGACGGCTGGTTGAAAGAGACTCAGCACATTGTCTGTCATGATTCCATTCTCCGGAATCCGCTCCGACGTTCAACCAGCCCAGTTGGCCAAGTCATCCCTTATCGTTGCACGATCTCCGATAATTGTGTAGTATGCCGTTATATTGAGCACCGAAAGGGCAAACTACTCGAAAGGGTAGGGCGCAAAGTTACGGGCCTAAGGGATTCCTACGGTCGCCGGACTGCCGAAGGATTCAATAGAGTTCTCACGATCTCTTCCTTCGATTCCTTCAGCTTGCTCCCTTACTTGTCGGGTGCGCTCACTCCGAGATGAGGGATTCAAGCACTTGCCTAATCGGGCCTCCTTAGCAGGGGGTACGAGCAGGGGAAGCAATTCCCCTGCTCCCTCTTTTGAGCGTCATTGGTTTGGTGTCAGCGCGGCATTTCACACGTTCGCAAGCACCGACCAGTTGTTGCGCCTTTGTTCGATTGCCTGTAGCATCGTGAATCTTCTGGGAACCGAGATGATCGCTACATGAATGACGTGGCATTGGCCCCGTTTATTATTTCGATTCTCGCGTTCGTGCTTACGTACGTGGGAATCTTTCTTGATCGCATACATCGAGCCATCGTAGCCATTTCCGGGGCAGTCATGATGATTGTCTTCGGAACCTGGCTTTCGTTCTATGACGCACATGAAGCTGTCAGATCCGTCGATTTCGACACAATCATGTTGCTGCTTGGCATGATGTTGGTCGTGGGACTCTTCAAAGAAACCGGCTTCTTTCAGTATCTGGCCATTAAGGCGGCCAAGCTTGCCAAGGGCCGCCCTTGGTTGCTACTCATCTATCTCGGCTTGGTTACATCACTGGTATCCATGGTGCTCGACAACGTCACCACCATCATCATCATCGTACCGGTCACCATCTCCTTGGCCGACATCCTCGGAATCTCACCGTTCCCATTTCTGATGTCCGAAGTCCTGTTATCCAACATCGGAGGTGTGGCGACGCTGATTGGTGATCCACCCAACATCTTGATCGGATCGGCAGCCGGTTTCGGGTTTGTAGATTTCTTGACGCACTTGGCTCCCATCGTCCTGCTGGCATGGCTTCTCGCTCAGGGCCTGTTGCTTCTCATGTTCAGAAAGGAACTATCGAAGGAGCCATCCAATGTCAAGAGCCTGATGGGAATGGACGAGCGAAGAGCCATCGTCGATCCGATCACCACTCAGCGTATGTTGATCACCCTTGGGATTTCAATACTGTTGTTTTTCATCCACGAGCTCATCGGGTTGGAGCCTGGTCTTGTCGCGTTGATTGGGGCCTGTATCGGTTTACTGTGGGTCAGGCCGGATTTTGACAAGATCCTGCACGAAATCCACTGGGATGTGCTGTTGTTCTTCATCTCCCTATTCGTCATCGTCGGAGGACTGGAAGCTTCCGGCGTGATCAATACCCTGGGCAGCGGTATCACTGCGCTCTCTCAGCAAAGCATCACCCTTGCTGCGGTTGTCATCCTTTGGGTGGGGGCACTGGCTTCCGGCGTCATCAGCAACGTACCCTTCACCATCGCCATGCTGCCCATTTTGAAGGGCTTATCAACGCAGGGCATTGATGTTGCTCCATTGTGGTGGGCGTTGGCGATTGGCGTCGGCTTCGGAGCCAACCTAACACCCTTGGGATCCGCTGCCAACGTGGTGGTGGTCAGCATGTCGGACTCCCTGGGTGACAAGCTCACATTCCGGCGCTGGGCCGCCAGCGGAACCTGGATCGCTCTTGCCACATGTGGTTTGGGTACAGTCGCTGTGCTCGTGGCCATTCGCCTTGGTCTCTTCTAGTTTGAGATCCCTAGGAGGAGGATGATCTCTCCATTCATAGAAGTCATTGATGCACAGCAATTCGGTCTTCCGCGAACCGGGGCCGTATATCTGATTCGAGGATCGGGTTCCATCTTGATCGAATCCGGGACTGCCGCGTCTGTCGCGACAATCCGCGACTCGCTCGGCAACCTCTCTCCTGAATACATCTTCCTGACCCATGTTCATCTCGATCACGCCGGGGGAGCCGGACACTTGGCAGGAGCCTATCCTCAGGCCAAGATCGTCGTTCATGAACGAGGCTGTCGGCACCTGGTGGATCCTACTCGGTTGATCGAGGGCGTGCGTAGCGCCTCCCCAGATCTCTTCCCGAAATATGGAGAACCCATCGCCGTCTCTGAACATCAACTACTACCCGTCACTGGCGGAGAGATCTTTGATCTGGGGAAGAACGTCCAATTGGAAGTCATCGCCGCACCCGGTCACGCCCCTCATCACATCTGCTTGTTTGAACGAAACAGCCGTACACTGTTCACAGGCGATGCCGTCGGGAACTGGGACAATCCGGTTGACGTTCCGCTCACTGTGCCCCCGCGATTCGATTTGGACCAGGGCTTGGAGACACTGGGTACACTGAAGCGATTGCGTCCAAGCCAGCTTGCCTTCACGCATTTTGGAATAGCGAACCACGCACTGGCTCAACTCGATCGCTACAAAGGGGAACTGATCGATTGGTTCGAAGACCTACGTAGGTTGTCGAGACGTCTGCTTCCTGCTGAAATCATAGACCAGATTCTTAGCCAGCCGAAATATGCCTCGTTGCCGAGGATCAAACGCGACATGGTTGCCATGTGCATTCGAGGGGCTCTTCTCAGTTTGGAGACCGGTTCCGCCTAGTCTGCGTGAATCTACGGATTGGTTGCCTGCTTGCGAAGATGAACCTCGATAATATCGCCGTCTTCGAGCACATGGTCACTGGGCACTTGCTGGCCGTCAAAGCGTCCCGATCCCCAGATACGAACGTACTTGAGTCGGCCAGCGAATTCTCGGTGTACCGCACGTACACCATCAATGGCCTGGCTTCCCGCCGCCAGCGTATAGGGTTCGGTCATATCCGGCTTCTGTCCGGGGAGCTTAGTATAGATGCGAACAACATCCAGTGCCTCAAACACAGCAGCTTTCAAGGCGTCCAGACCGTCTGCAGTAGTTCCTGAGATGGGAAGAACCGAGAAGGGCAATTGATCCGTTGCCTCCTGAATCAAATCGGCGTCTGCAAGATCGGCCTTGGTCAGCACAATTCGCACGGGGATCTCTTTGATTCGATCCTCGACATCCATTGGACGATCCTTGACCAGCTGGATGTTTCTTTCCTCCAACTGCTCGACCAACTCATCGAACTCATCCTTCAGCAAGTCTCCGTCCGAAGCATCGAGCACCACCAAAGCCAGATCGCAGGATCGGATGAGATTATAGACCCAGGGTTCGGTGTAATCGGGGGCCAATGGCGGCAAATCGACCAGCTGGATCATGATATCCTCGAACGCCATCATGCCAGGCACAGGGATGATCGTGGAGAAGGGATATGTCGCCACCTCCGGCTTGGCATTGGTCAATGCTGAAAGTAGGGTTGATTTCCCCGCGTTGGGAGGCCCGATCAGAACAACCTGCCCCGCCCCATCCTTGGGAATGTGTTCGTAGGAATGCGATTTCCCTTTCTTGGAACCCCCGGAGGCTCCTCGCGCCTTGGCAATGCGCTTCTTGATATCGGCCTGCATGTGGTCGGTTCCCTTATGCTTGGGAATCGTGGCCAACATCTCTTCCAATGCCGCCAGTTTTCCTTCCGGCGACTTGGCCTGTCTCAGCTTCTGGCGCGCTTTTATGAAATCAGCAGTTAGATTGGCTGGCATGAGTGACTCCCTAACAGGTAGGGTACAAAGAGAAGCGGGGGCTTGCAACGAATGTCTAGTCGTTGTGCGGAATCTTGATCGTACTTCCTCCCACGAATTCACGAACCACGGCATCACCAGGAATAAGCGAGATGTCGGCGACTTGAGCTTCCGTCAATCCGACCACGGAACTCATCAATCGCTGGACTCGTCGCTGGCGGATGCGTGCATCCAAATACGATGGATAGAGCGTCAGATCGTCCTCGTTCGGCCAAATCCCGTCCTCGCCGGTGAAAAACGGCTTCAGAATGGGCAGATCAAATGGCATGCCCCCGTTCACGATGCAATCGGCCATTCCCTTGAGCGGAATGATGGAGAACAACTCGCCCGCTCGAACGTAATGCCAATGGAGCAGCGTTGCCAACGGCGGATGATTGCGATGCTTGGTATCACGAAGCGTTCTTCGCAGTAGCCGAATATCCTCAAACCGCGTCAAACGACGATCCGCAAGGTCTCCTTGATACAGAGGGATCAGCGGATGAAGCTCAAACAACGGGTTCATCGCTTCGATGTATAGCCGGAAGATGTGGGCCGGGTCGATGCCCTCGGAAATCGGAGGATAGAATCCATGCAGGCAATCTAGCACGAGGATTTGGTCAGGCTCTCTGCGTACAGGCACAGTCCCTGTACGATGGCCTTCCTTGAAGCTATACACAGGTTTATCGATCGTTTCGCCTGCTAGCAAGGCAAGCAAGTGTTCATTCAACAGCTGGATGTCCAGCGCTTCGGGTGTTTCATAGTTCCTGTCATCGATCCAGTCGGAGGGATGCTCGATCAACGACCAGAAATAGTCATCCAGATTGAGCATCAAGAAGCGCAATCCGTGCTTCCGAAGACGCTCGGTGACCTTCACTGTCGTCGTCGTCTTCCCAGATGAAGAGGGGCCGCTGACCCAGATCATCCGAATATCATCACCAGATTCAATTCGCTCAAGCAGTCGCGATGCGACGTCATCCAGTGACGCTTCATAGCGCTCAAGCGCCTCATCGATGAGCCCCTTCAATTTGCCGTCCTGAACGATGTCGTTGAGACCTTCTACTGTGTCGCATCCGCGAAGCCGATTCCATTCGAGCAAAGGCTCTATCGTTTCCTTGGGATACCCATTTCGAGAGAATTGCTTCTCGCTAATCGCGCCTTCACGAACCCAGTGATGCCCCCAGCGGAAGCACATATAGGCATCAGCCACGGTGGTGAATCCATTGCTTCGCAACACATGAAGCACGGTATCTTGGATCACCTCGACCGTTGGAGGGAAATTCGTTACCAGATGCTTCTGATCTGCATTCAGACACAGCACAACCAGATCCGCGAGGAATTCGGCGATGCCCTGATCCGTCCCACCGGCAGCAAAGATCTTTTCATTGATTTCAGGCAGATAATCAGGAGCAAAGCCACCTGCCGAGTCAGCACCACGTTTGATGGCACGCAAGATCTTGGCAGGGTCAAATGTAACCAGCGCATGATTACGCTTTCGTATTTTCCCAATTCGATTCAGTACAGGCATGATCTCAATTATTGCACGCACATCGTTGATGCAACAAGCGCGAATGTCCAATCGCCCGCGCATATCGCACACAGATCGTTGAAGCGACAAGCGCAGGCCCTTTGGGACACGCATATTGCACGCACATCGTTGATGCAACAAGCGCGAATGTCCAATCGCCCGCGCTTATAGCAATGATATTGATGACACTGAAAGGACATGGATCATCGGCTGTCCTTATTGCGCAACTGTTTTGGGTCCGACAAGCACAGATGTCCATGTCGCCCCGCCTAACATAAGCCACCTCAGAGAATGGACGACCGATCTGCCCATTCTCCTAGGAATTGCAAAGCTACTCCAAGCTGGTCAGTCAAACACTGAGCAGCCATCTACTTAGCAACAGAGGTGCTCTCGGCTCCGCAGTATGCCCATCTGGTACCCCTTGGTGTGCAGCTTTCGAACTTGAGTTCGAGAATTGACTACTGAGGAACCCTGAGTAGACAAGTTTCGAACTGGTACCCCCTGGTGGACTACTTTCAAACTTAAGCGAAACGAACTCCGATCGCACTTCTCTTGGTGCATTCGTAGGTGAACGTATGGCCGAGCAGGGAGGAGATCGAGTCCTTGCTGCTTGCCGCTGAGCTGATCCAATGAGTATCCTTCAAAGCGAGTAGCTCAGTTGCAGGCGGTGTCTTCTTCCGCGTTTTGATTGAACTCACAGGCGCTCAGCTGATTGCGTGTCTCGTGGAGTGATTTATTAGAGCACATTACTCTGCAACGTTTGGTAAGAATGATAAGTCAACCACGTATTTCTTAGGGTTATCCGGCGCTATATAGACGGTAATCTTCTCGTCGCATATATAGTCCGTTGGGTCAAACCACAAGTCGTCGCTTTGAAACACATGAATTTCAGATGTGCTAGGGTTTTGCCATTGAGTTACCACGCGAAAAGGATGACGCCTGTTTACCATGTGGTTCTCATTTAGCTCAACACGTTGAAATTCAGTTTCTATCTGTGTTCCGTGTTGCCTTAAATACTGTTCTGTTCGTGGTTTACGCTTCATTGCTAGTAGCGGTATTCCACCGGCGAGAAGGGTAATACTACCCACTCCGCCTAAAATCAAAGCCACGCCCCATAATGAGAAGAAACCTTTCATTTTCGCAGACTGAGGCTCTGAAAGTAGATACAGAACCTCGACTTTTTCGCCCTTAGAGTAGCGAGGAGGGTTGCTACCTGTGGATGATATGAATTCGACAGATTCTCCTGACGCTGTTTCAAATACTACAATGGGCCTGTAAGAGTATGAATCGGAATTACGTGACTGTGTCCGAAGAAGCTCAATAATGGTACCTTCCGTTACTATAGCGTTTTCTACAAACGATTTGCTATCTTGGTACATGCAAAAAGCGCCGATTAATAGAACCATCCCAATGATTACAGAGCTATATCCTAGAATTCGGCGTGCTTTTAACACATTCCCTCCTTAGCGGATCTCAGCCGATTACCGCGTTAGTAGGCAGTCAACAAGGCGAAAATACCTCGCAACGAATCTGAGAACAACAACAGCGTAACCAAGATACCTTTCATAACTCCCAATATTCCCCAATTGATGCGGAGTTTGGAGCGGTGTCAGTTCTACGGATCGAAGTCAACGTTGACCCCTCGACGTTGCAGAGCTTCGATGTCCAGCATGTCTGGAGAGCCAGGTGTGAGATCCAGGTAGTTATAATAGATGTTTACCGAATCCCCTGCGTCCAACCCTGCATTGTTAACAAGCGCGCCGACGTCGACGATCTGGTTGCTTCCCAGATCGAGAATCGTGAAGTTAGTCAAGCCCGATAACGCGCTGATGTCGACGATCTGGTTGTTGTACAGACCGAGCATCGTAAGGTTGGTCAAGCCCGATAGTGCGCTGATATCAACGATCTGGTTGCCAGCCAGGTAGAGCTGCATGAGGTTGGTCAAGTTCGATAGCGCGCTGATGTCGACGATCTGGTTCCAGTTCAGCCAGAGCTCCGTGAGGTTG
>JAGLYB010000027.1 GCA_023132545.1 Candidatus Bipolaricaulota bacterium | reverse complement strand
TCGCCAGCATCGGCCTGGGCACATCCCACGTGAAGGCATTCGCGGGGTCTCTTGCTGCGGCGGGAGCCGATGCGCTGGAGATCTGTTCCTATGATGCAGCGGAAATGGTTCCGATGGTTGAGGAAGCTGTTCGTCAAGTGGAAATCCCCGTTTTCGCCAAGGTTAGTGCCAATTGGGCGGATGTGACCGTAGTGGCCGCCGCGTGTCTTCACGCAGGAGCATCTGGAATTACGGCCACCGATTCTGTCGGTCCTGCGCTTCGTCTGGACATTGAGAAGCGTGCACCCATGCTGGGAAGCGGCGTCGGCTGGCTCACTGGCGACGCCATTTTCCCGATCTCACTGCGAGTCGTTGCCGATATTGCGCAAGCGACTCAAAGCCTCATCATCGGCACGGGCGGTGTTCACCGGGTTGATGAATGTATCGAGATGCTGATGGCGGGTGCACATGCCATCGGATTATGCAGTCTTCCCATGATCGCCGGACTCGGAATTTTCGCCGATTTGGCTACTGGGCTTGCTGACCGGCTTGCTGAACTGGGCTACACCCAGATCCAAGATGTGATCGGAGCAGCACTCCCTGCGTTGGAGCAATGTGAAAAGGCTCCGATTCTGGTTCCAGTAGAGCTTGGGAAAAGTGACATTCCCTTCTTCTTGTGGGACCGGAATTTGTGCACGCACTGTGACCTGTGTATCCGCATTTGTCCCTATCAGGCCAGGACAACGCCCGATCAAGTCAATCGAAGCCACTGCCGGTTGTGCGGGCTGTGTTCGTCCGTGTGTCCGACGAACGCTCTTGCTCTGCAGACACATGATGATGAAGGAGCATAGTATGTGGTGTTCCTCACAAAGTACACGGAGTCGCAATGCCAAGACATGATATGGATTTTGATCTTCTGATTTCCGGTGGAACCGTCGTTACGGAATCAGAGTCAGTCATTACTGACATTGGAATCCGCGACGGACGCGTGGCGGCCCTAGGCAGTTTCCAACGTTCTTCCGCTCGAAGCCATATCAAGGCAGCGGGTCTTGTCGCGATGCCGGGCGGTATTGATGTTCACGTTCACATGTCGCTTCCATTTGGTGGCACCGTCTCTTCTGACGACTTCGGATCAGGCAGTCGTGCAGCTGCACTGGGAGGCACCACCACCATGATCGACTTCGCATCCCAGATACCTGAGACCTCGTTGTGCGATGCAATCCACGCCCGGAAGAGAGAAGCCGACAGGCAGGTCTGCATCGACTATGCGCTCCATTTGATCATCAACGATGTCGCGGATCGATGGCTGCGCGAGCTTCCCGAAACCCTGGCATTGGGAGTATCCACATTCAAAGCATTCACAGCGTATCCAAACGAAGGCTTGATGCTGTCACAGCTCGAGCTTCGAGAACTCATGACACGCGTTGCGCAGTATGGGGCTCAAGTCGATGTCCATGCAGAAGACGGTTTGACCATTGAGGCCAATCGGCAAAGGTTCGTTGAGTTGGGGCAAACGTCGATGGCCTTTCATCCGCGCAGTCGGCCGGCAACAACCGAGAGCGAAGCGATCCGTGATGTGTTGGCGACAGCTCATCAGACAGGATGTAGGGTCCATATTCACCATCTGTCTACTGCAGAAGGACTAAGTAATATCGAGGCAGCCACAGATATTTCCGTATCCGCCGAGACCTGTCCGCAGTACCTGCTGCTTGACGCAAGTCTGTACAACACTCCCAAGGCGGCGCTCTTTGCCGCAAGTCCTCCTTTGCGCGAACCTCAGGACAGCGAAGCACTTTGGAAGGGATTGCGAAGCGGCAGCATATCCATGGTGGCAACGGATCATTGCCCGTTTACGTTCAGTCAGAAGACGGCTGGGGACAAAGCATTCACTGAAGTACCGAATGGAATGCCGGGAATTGAGACACGTATTCCCCTCATGTTTTCGGAAGCCGTCGTGAAGAGAGGATTTTCTCTTCCGCTTTTCGCGCAAATCGTTTCTACCAATCCAGCACGCCGTTTTGGGATGTATCCACAGAAGGGAACCATCAAACCAGGCAGCGATGCCGATTTGGTACTACTGGATCCCAAGGCTCACAAACAAATCGAGCATACCAAGCTGCACATGAACTGCGACTGGTCGCCATACGAAGGGATGGAGGTGACGGGATGGCCAATCACAACGATTCTCCGTGGGGAGATCCTCTGCCAAGAAGGGGAGTGGATTCCCGCAAATCCAAAGGGGCGATTCATTCCTAGGAAGGTCGGCTAGACGAAGAAGACATCGGGCAACGTCCTTCAGCAAGGAGCGAATGCGGTCTAGAATCATTCGCCCTAGCGGCCAGTCAAATTGCTTGGCAGGAGGCAGGAAGAGTTCAGGATCTGTCTACGAACAGATATGCATCGAGGGTGCGAAGAGGTAGATAGGCACTCGCGTAACAGAGAACCGTCGCAGCGTTCTCTCAAACGCCACGACGGGAATCCTTAGAGCACCCCGGCAACCACGCACACACGTGTGGCCACGCCCGCTGCTTGGGGGTACTCACCATCTTATAGAAACAGCTGGGTTTCGCTTCCCAGCGCTAGCGTCGTCGTCTCCCGCGGGCACCGTATGATTTCGGCAATCTCGACGAACTGGAGCTAGTTTTCGGGAACTGTCTCTCGGGGTCGAACCCACTGCCATATTCAAATTCGGGAAGTCGGCGTCGTTCGAGCCTTGTTCCCAATGTCTTCTCAATCTGCCGGACCATCAGTCCGTCTCCTCGAACTGCAAACGTGAAGGCTTCGCCTGAGCGTCCAATCCTGCCGGTACGCCCAATTCGGTGGGTGTAGGCATCGACTGTGTCTGGCATGTCAAAGTTGACCACGTGGGAGATCTGCGACACATCGATCCCTCGGGCTGCAATGTCTGTAGCTACGAGCACATCGATCTTCCCTTTACGAAAGCCGTTGATTGCTTGCTGCCTCTGATTCTGGCTCATGTTCCCCTGGAGCGCGGCCGCACGATGTCCGTGCTTCTTTATGTAGACGGCAAGGCTTCGTGCTCGATGCTTAGTGCGCGTGAAAATGAGAACACGTCCGGTCGCCGTCCGCCGAAGCATCGCAGCGAGAAGCTCCTTGCGGCGGTCTTCGGGCACAGGATAGAGGGCATGAGAAACCGTATCCGCAGGAGCAGTCGTTCCGATCTGCACCGTCTCCGGAGCGTCCAGAATCTTGTCAGCAAGCGCACGGATGTCCTTAGGCATAGTTGCCGAGAAGAAGAGGGTCTGTCTCTTCTCAGGCACCTGTCGGATAATCCGCCGGATGTCGGGCAGGAAACCCATATCGCACATTCGGTCGGCCTCATCAAGCACAAGGACCTCCACGTGTGACAGATTGATGGCACCGGCATTGACATGGTCGAGAAGACGCCCCGGACAAGCGACGACGATCTCAACTCCGCGGCGCAGGGCCGCAAGTTGCGGTCCCTTGCTCACGCCGCCGTAGATCGTGACGCTACGAATCTTGGTATCACGAGCCAGCTTGACGATCTCCTGGTGGATCTGCTCAGCCAGTTCGCGCGTCGGGGCCACAATCAACGCCCGCACCTTGCCACGTGGCCCTTGACTCAGGCGTTGGAGAATAGGCAATACAAAGGCAGCCGTTTTCCCTGTTCCGGTCTGGGCCAATCCCAGAATATCGCGTCCCTGAAGGACGATGGGGATAGCCTTCTCTTGGATCGGGGTGGGGGTGGTGTAACCCATGGA
>JAGLYB010000026.1 GCA_023132545.1 Candidatus Bipolaricaulota bacterium | reverse complement strand
ATGCTGTTCGACGCATCGAGGATGAATACGAGGTTATCTACAGCGCCGGCAGTCAAAGCCACCATTGAGGCAAGACAGACCACCAGCAACAGAATTCGGTTTCGCATCTCCTGTACCTCCTTAACGATTGATCCAACTTCCGTATGGATTCTAGCCGATGAAGGGGTCAGGAATCTGTGATCTGGATTACAGTTTCGCTCTCTCGTGTTGGCTCAACTGTGAGTACGGAGGATCTCCAGGAGTTCTCTGCGCCTGCCAGTCGGGATCAAGGCTCGCAGTTTGCTGTCATGGCATCGACCGCAACCGAGGATGTCATCTCGATATTTCAGCGCGACATAGCCCCTTTCGGTGCCGGAGTATGGAATCCTGTGTCCCAGCAGAAGCTTGCGAAGATCCTCGAGCTCGATACTGACTTCAGATCGGGAGATGCGTGCCCCGAGTGCGCTAAGGAAAACGCTGGTCGGCTTGAAGCTCCCTGGGAAGTTGCGCCCGATCCGCAGGCCGATGGCGCGTGCCGAATAAATTCCGGGAAGCGAGACACCGGTTCCTCCCCAGATCTCCTCCTTGTTCGCCTCGATGGCGAGTTCTTGCAGGAAGGATTCGGGAATCCCGAACTGCCGCTCATAGAAACTCGTGATCTCTTTCCTAAGCTCGGGTGATACGGGCAAGGAACCCACCTCCACTGTTGAGATGATGCGGATAGACGCGAACACAATGCTGAATCTCTGCAGGGAACGCCTCATTGAGCCATCCCGTGAGACCTGGAGAGGCCTTGATTGGAATGTTGAAGGGCGAAATTCGCGCGTCGCGCTCTTGTAATAGATGGGTTACTACAGCCTCGTTCTCCTCAGGCGCAAACGTGCAGGTAGAATAGACGAGACAACCTCCGGGAGCCAACAAGTCAAATGCGCGGACGATGAGCCGTTTTTGCAGTCGGGCCAATCGAGAGATGGTGTTCATGGAGGCACCCTGTTGGAGTGATGACTCCTTCCTGAGCGTTCCTTCCGCCGAACAGGGAGCGTCGACAAGAACGCGGTCGAATCTCGTGCCCATGGGGAAGTTCTCGCCTTGATAGGCAGTGATCATCGTATTGAGGACACCAAGGCGGTTGATGTTGGCGAGTAACGACATCTGCCTGCGTCCACTGGGCTCATTGGCAACCAGCGTTCCTTGATTGTGCATGCGAGCGGCGATGAACGTTGCCTTGCCACCAGGCGCTGCGCATAGATCAAGGATCGTTTCCCCAGGTTGCGGATCAAGCGCCATCACCGGAAGCGTCTGAACGGCTTCTTGAGCATAGTACAGGCCGAGCCAATGCTCGATGCGACGGCCAGGCGGTTCGGGCATCTCGAAGAGCTCGTCACTCCAGGCATAGGAGACAGCATCGATGCCTGCGGCCACGAATCGTTGCTGCAAGGCCGGTGACTCGATCTTCAGCGTGTTGGTCCGTACAACATACGGCAAGGGCGTTTGCGCGGATGAGAGGAACGTATCCCAGTCATCGATGATCGGACGGTAGCGAAGCTGGCTATTGCTCTCCATCGCGGCCTTCTTCTACGTGGCTCAGAATGGGATTGTGGAGTTGACTGTTCGAAGCAACGATGCTTGACGAGGTTCCCGAGAATGGCTGTCCCTGATAGTTCGTGCTGCGCCCGCGCTCCTCGGTGAAAACGTCGTCATGGGGAAAGTTGCCTCTCACCATGGCAACGATGGCGCGATCGGCTCGCAGATCGAATTCAGTGACGGGATCGTTGCGATTTGACTTCGTATCGTACGCAATGACGCCGGAGTGGAATCCGTCGTGCAGAATGTCGCCGGCAGCATGGGCGGCTTGGATTGCCCCCTTCAAGCGTGTGATGAGATTGGAAGGTGAGCCCACGTTCTTATCCACGAATACGGGCGACGACTTGGTTCACGATACGCTGACTTCGAGCTTGCCCCTCGTTCTCCAATCGGACGGCGGAGGCTTCGAATTCGTCTGCTGCGTGCCTGTCCTTCATGAAGGTGATGTTGATGTGAACGTTGAGAAGCGATGCCCTCAATGCAGCGAGTGCAAGATGGGCTGCCGCACCCACGTCGCTGATGCAGTGGCGAGAAGCCACTGGTACCAGCGATTCAAGGACGATCAATAGATCGAGACAGGATTGGGCTATCGTCAACGGAGCTTCGGCGGCGGCTTGCACAGTGGCCTCGACGCGATCAGCGCGACTGGGATCGTCCTTGGACAGCTTGAGCGCCGACATCACGGCATCGAAAGCAGATTGATCCTCAAGACTCAGCCGAAGGAATGTTTCGCGCATCGACGAACACTCTTTGGAGAGTGCCTCGATTTGATCATGATCGGACTTGCCCCCTGAGATGGCTGTGACCATCGATCCGAGAGCGGCTCCCAACGCGGCTACTACGGCAGCAACGCTGCCGCCCCCTGGTGTCGGCGCCTTGGAAGCGACGTCATCGAGATACTTGCCGAGTGAGGTCTCGCAAAGCGACGACATGCTATTCCGAACGTTCCCAGTACACACGGACAAGCTGTGCGTCGTGGGCGTGCTTGATGATCAGATTGCCCTTGCAAGCATCTTCGATGGCCTTGCCGATGCGTAGGGCCAGATGGTTGGTCGTAGTGGCGATTTCCGTGTTGTCTGATCCCTGCTCAATCCACATGACGCGTTGCAGCGGCCGATTAGCTGCTGCGGATTTCGATTGGTTGTTGACGATATTGAGGATTTCTTCTCGATGCCGATCCAGATAGGGGCCGCTGAGATACAACAACCCTGCCGGAAGCCGATCGATCTCACGCCTGCATGCCGGGCAATGGCTGGAATGAGACTCGTGAGATTCATCGGTGTCATCCTTGTGTTGCCATCGGCCGTTCCGATAGTTCAAATGGCAACGAGGACATTCTGTAGGTTCCGGATACTTCTTGTCTTCGTGATAGGGGTTGGGGCTCTTGCCTCCGATGCGTCCGCGTTTCTCGCGCTCTGCCATTCCCAATCATCTCTCCCTATGGACACTGCGAGTGTCCACTAAGCGAAAAAGGGACAACAGAGTCACCGTTGCCCCCATTCTCCACCCTGAATGAATTCTAGGCTTGCTTTTCTGCCAAGAGTTTCTCAAGGTAGGCGACCGCTTCACCAACAGTGGAAATCTTCTCGGCTTGCTCATCGGGGATCTCAATACCGAATTCGTCTTCGAATTCCATGATGAGTTCGACCGTATCCAAAGAGTCAGCACCAAGATCCTCGACAAACGAAGACTCGTCGGTAATTTCCCCCTGGTCCACCATTAGCTGATCACAAATGATCGTCCTAACCTTGTCTGAGACGTCGCTCATATCGAATGAACCTCCCTCTTGTTGGCTATTCTAGGGGTATAGTCCCCCGTTCACTCCGAATACTTGCCCAGTTATATAGGATGCCTCTTCGGAAAGCAAGAAGCAGACCGTGGCAGCCACATCGTCAGCTGTTCCAACACGTTTAAGCGGAATTCGATCGAGTAGCGAATGGATTGTTTCCTCGGGCAACACGGATGTCATCCCTGTCTCGATGAACCCCGGTGCGACGACGTTGACGCGAACGCTACGCGACCCGAGTTCCTTGGCCACGCTGCGGCATAGCGCGATGATACCGGCTTTCGACGCGGCGTAGTTTGCTTGGCCGGCGTTTCCAGTTATTCCGATTACCGATGAAATGGCGACGATCGAACCGCCTCGCTGCTTGACGAATTGGCGAGCTGTCGCTCGGATGCAGTTGTAGGTTCCGGTGAGGTTCACCGCAAGCACATCGCTCCACTCTTGCTCGGTCATCCGGAGGATGAGCTGATCACGCGTAATCCCGGCGTTGCAGACAAGATCGTCGATCTTGCCGTAGGTGTCGATCACAGTGTCAATGGCGTGCTGCACCTGTCCGTAGTCTGCAACATTGGCCGACAGGAACCGGAACCGATCCAGTTCCTGTTCGAGGGCGGCGCCCGCTTCCTTATTGAGGTCGATGCCGACGACAGTAGCGCCTTGGTCGAGGAGCTTCTTGGTGATCGCCTTTCCGATCCCCTGAATCGCGCCGGTGACGACGCTGATATGCTGATCAGTCTTCTTCATGGGTGGCCTCCTTGAAGGTCAAGAACCGAATCGATGAATCGGACCTGCGTCCTAGTCGGGTGAGCACGTCGCCTGAGCCGACTTCGATGGCAGTGTCAACCCCCAACCTGTCCAGTTCGCTTGAGACATCGACCCAACGCACGATGGCGGTTATTTGCCGCTGTAGCAATCCCTGCAGAACCTCGGCTTCGTTTTCAACACGTCCGCTGACGCCGGAAATGACGGGTATCGTTGGAGCAGCGAAATCAAGCGCGTGCAGAAGATGGGATAGTGTCTTCTGAGCCGGCAGCATCAGTGGGGAATGGAACGGGCCGGAAACATTCAGTGGGATGCTTCGTCCTCCTGCTTCCTCGGCTTTCAGCATGACATCCTGCACCGCCTCGCTAGGCCCCGAGACGATGATCTGCGTGGGGGCGTTGTGATTGGCGACGACGGCTTCAGTATCAGCGCATAGCTCGGTAACGGTGTCCAGATCGAGCTTGAGGATAGCAGCCATGGTTCCCCGAACCTGATTCATCAAGCGGCCTCGCTCGATGACCGCTCTCATGGCGTCGGTAGGATCGAGAACTCCTGAGCTAACGAGAGCTGCGTACTCGCCCAGCGAATGGCCGGCCACGCACATGGGATTCCACCCAGCCGCTCGCAGCAGTTGCTCACGCCCTAGGCTGTCCAACAGGAGCGCCGGCTGGGCGGCGTCCGTCTCTGCCAACCGATCGACTTGGCCGGACTCGATCCAATCCTCCAACATCAAACCGGCACTGTGGGCAAGCTTGAGCAGATGCGAGAATCGGGCGGCGTTCGAGGGGAGCGCCTCGGGAATGCGCCCCTGTCCAGGGAAAAGAAAGGCGACGTTGGAAGGCATGGCTTCCTCCTTGATCAGGCTCTGACGACGACAGCTCCGTAAGTCACACCGGCCCCAAATGCAGTCATGACGATGACGTCTCCGGGATGAATCTTCCCGGATCGAACCTCTTCGTCCAGAGCGATGGGAATCGATGCAGTCGATGTATTGGCGACGCGGTCAAGGTTCACAATGACTCGCTCCTCAGGAACGTCGAGACGACGCACTAGTGCATCCACGATGCGTTGATTCGCCTGATGAGGGATGATCCAATCGACATCGGATAGCTCCAGATTCGCGTCAGCCAATGCGGTCATCGTAGCTCTCTCCATCATCGGGGCTGCGTTTCGAAAGACGCCGGCTCCCTCCATTTTGAGGAAGTGGCCGCCTTGGGCCAAGGTATCCAAGGATGCGGGAGTTCGGGTTCCACCCGCGGGCAAATGTAGAAACATCGATTTTTCGGCATCACCATACAAGGCAGAGCCCAAGACTCCGGAAGATTCATCTCCGGGCTCAAGTAGTACGGCTCCGGCTCCATCGCCGAATAGAACGCACGTTCTTCGATCCGTCCAGTCAGTTACGCGGGACAGCGCTTCGAGGCCAATCACGAGAACCCGCGGGAAGAGACCGGATTCGATCAATCCGTTGGCAACGGCCACGCCATAGACAAACCCGGAACAGCCTGCCTTGAGGTCGAAGAAGGGCTTGTTTGTAAGGAACAAGCCTTCAGCAATAAACGGTGCTGATCCAGGGCAGATCATGTCCGGGAAATTGGTGGCCACCAGAAGCAGATCGACGTCTTCAGGGGCAATTTTGGCGGCTTCAAGAGCCAGTCTTCCCGCTTCAATACCCATGTCGGACGGAACTTCCGAATCTTCGAGCAGATGTCGTGCTCGAATGCCCGTTCGTTGAACGATCCACTCGTCAGATGTATCGACCCATGATTCCAACTGCTGGTTGGTGATCAT
>JAGLYB010000025.1 GCA_023132545.1 Candidatus Bipolaricaulota bacterium | reverse complement strand
GATCTCATTGCGCTGATGCGCCGACTCAACGAAGAGAAAGATGCAACGTTCTTCTTCGCCACCCACGACAATCGGCTACTGAACCGAGTGAATCGCTTGATTACTTTGGTCGATGGAAAAGTGGCTGACGATGAGGTTAGAACACTGCAGGCATAGCCTGCGAGTAGGAAACTACAGTCCGGCTATTCGCATGACTGTGCCTGCGCGCTTATGAGGCACCCGGCTTGTCCGATCAGTCGGACAAGCCGCCTGCCCTTTTCTTCAGCGCGTCGACATGCTCGTAGGGTAGCCGGATGATTCCCAAGCTCTCTTTGGCACCAGGTCCATGATCGTCCGAACCGCCTGTTACCAGGAAACCACATTGTTGGGCCTTCTCTGCTAGCAACCAAGGTTCAATCGAGAGATTCCTCGACAATGGATCGTAGGGATAGACCGTCTCCATTCCATCGACGCCTGCGTCTGACAATTCGCCGAGGAAGGCATCCCAATCTGGAACCTTCATCAGGCAGGGATGGGCGACCGAGACGGCTCCTCCTGCTTCCTTGAGGATGCGGGCGGCATCGCGGAAGTCGGGCTTATCGATGGCATCGTAGCAGGGACAGTCCTTGCCGATGAGTGTGGCAAATGCCTCTTGGAAGGTTTCGACAGCCCCCTTTTCGATCAACACGCGTGCCAGATGCGGACGGCCGACATTGCCGCCACCTGCCTCAACGCGTATCTCTTCATAGGTGATGTCGATGCCCAAGTGTTCTCTGCAGAGTTCGGCCATATGTATCATGCGTTCGTCACGCGAGGCAGCCAGCGGCTCCAACAGCTCTTGCAGCCCAGCATGAGTAGGATCGACGAAATACGCGAGCAGCTCACCTTCCACATCCCCGAACATTGCCTTGACTTCAATTCCGGTGATGACTTCCAGTCCGTGTATCGACGTCACGCGAGACGTTAGATCGGGAGAGATGATGTCATGATCGGTGATGGCAATGCAGTCAAAGGCCGTTGCCTTGGCTCGACGAACGAGGGTATCGACGGTTTGCGTGCCGTCAGATGCGACAGTGTGGAGATGTAAATCAGCATATGCCTTGGTCATGCGGAGGATTCTAGCCGATCGTGCGTTCAGCTGCCTGTACGACATGTTCCAGCAATAGGGTTGTTGTCAGCGGACCGACACCGCCGGGCACGGGGCTCAATGCCCCTGCAACAGGCTCGACAGTGCTCGCATCAACGTCGCCGACGAGTTTGCCATCAACAGCATTGGTCCCGATATCGATGACAATGGCTCCTGGCGCCACCATCTCGCCAGTCACAAATCCCGCTCTTCCAACAGCCACGAACAGAATGTCAGCGCGTCTTGCGATCTCTGAAAGATTCCGGGTCTTAGAATGGCAGACCGTTACGGTCGCATCACGAGCCAGCAGAAGGAGAGCCAATGGCCGCCCCACCACCAGACTACGCCCAATGACAACAGCGTGCTTGCCGGCAACCTCGCCCACTGTTTCAGCCAATGCAAGTGCCGCTACCGCAGTCGCTGGAGGGAATGCTGGTTTCCCACTCAATAGGCGTCCCAAAGACTCGATTCCCGCACCATCCACATCCTTAGCAGCAGGGAGGGCGTTGCGAACGGCCTGCATATCGATTCCGGGGGGCACAGGCGCTTCAATCATGATGCCGGAGACTGTCGAGTCGTGGGCCCATGACTTGATATGGGACACAATATCGGCCGTGGATGGCGCTTCGAGAGTGATGCTCTCGACCTCAATGCCCAGCTGGGTGGCAGTGCGAGCTTTGACGCGGAAATAGGCGCGAGCAGCCTCGTCACAAGTGGGGAGAATGACGGAAAGATGGGGGATGATGCCACGGTTTCGCAACAGGGCAACCCGTTCCATCAGTCGCTTTCTTCTTGCCTTCGCTAGTTGCTTGCCGTCAAGAAGATGTGCCGTCACGTCGTTCCTTCCAAATTCGATCCAGGATTCCGTTGATGAATTTCTGCGCCTGTTCCGTGCCGAACTTCTTTGCCAGTTCCACTGCCTCGTCTAGGGCAACTTCGGGCGGGATGTCGTCGAAGTAGAGCAGTTCATACAGGCCCAGTCTCAGGATGTTGCGATCCAACAATGCTAGGCGTTCAAACTTCCAGCCAATCGTCTTTGCGCCGAGCATCTGATCAATCCCGGGTTGGCGCTCACGAATGCCGTTGAAAACAGTCTCGATGTAGGATCGCTGATCCCCGGGATCGGTCTCCTCAAACAGCTCCTCCAACGTCGCAGGGAGGAATTCGCAACGATAGAGAGCCGTCAACAAGAACTCGCGTGCCTCGCGTCGCTGCATTAGGAACGGAGCACTCGGTCAATCAGCTGTTTCAACCGACGTTTGAGCTGTTCGTGCGAATCGACCCAAGCTCCAACACAGAGCCCGAGCAGAATGAATCCGAGCAGAATGAGAAACGCTTGCCAGCCGATGAACACGAACAGCAATCCGGCGATAAGCCCGATCGCGAGCCCGATCAATTTCCCGTTAAGCGTGAGTCTCATCGCTGCGCGTCTCCTTGGTTCCTGATTCGCTTGCACGGATGCTGCGCACAAGTACGGTTACGTCACTCACTTCCACACCCGTTCGATCGGCAACATGCTTGGTCAGCTCACGTTGAATACGCTCACCAACTTCAGTAACGCGCTGGTCAGGAGAAAGCGTTGTTCGAACCGCAATTCCGACACCATCGATGCGATGTCGAAGCAGAATGCGAAATCGATCAAGCCCAATGTCCTCTCGAAGAATGCCGGCAATGAGTTCCTTGACGGCAATAGGTGCCAGGTCGATGCGTCCCCAGTCGCCCTCATGATGAAACAAGGCGGCATTCAATCGCTCGTCCGCCAACTGGATGAGGAAATGAACGGCAACCAGCAGCAGGGCTACTCCAACCAGAATGACAAGAATCGATCCGGGCGTCGTATCGAGAAAGTCCCAAACCGACGATAGAGACAACATCCCCGCCGCAGAGAGGATTAGACCGACGCCCAACCCCGCTGTGAGGATCATGGTCGCACCGAGACCTAGGACTCTGAGTTGTCGCATTCCTCCTCACTTTCGTCAATTGGATCGTCTGCCTGCACCAGGCGTTGGACGTCCACATTGACTGCACTGACGCGAAGACCCGTCATGCGTTCAATCTCTGCCTTGATACGCGTTTGAACCTGCTTGGCCACTTTATGGATCTGATTTCCATAGAGTACGGTAATGCGCACGGTAACCGTTACCACATCACCTTCTACGCTGGTGTCAACGTACCGCTTCATCCCTTCGCCACGCCGGAACGAACTGTCGCCGTGACCCAGGTTTGCAATCCCGTCGATTTCGGAAACAGCAATCCCCGCAATTGCCGTTACCACATCCCTCGATATCCCGACGCTTCCCTTTTCCTCTCCTACCATGGTGCCCTCCTCCCTATTCCTCGCTGCTGTGCGTGTGAGGCGGAACTACTTTCTTCACGAACACATCCACGTTGGATACTGTCACACCTGCCAGCTGCTCAATGTCGCGTTGAACGTTCTGCTGAACGCCCTGCGCTACTTCGTGCACCGGGTATCCGTATTCCACTGAGATTCTCAGTTCCACGCGAACTTCTTCGTTGGAGAGTTCCGTTTTGATATTGGGGGCAACGTCCTCTCCACTAAAGATGCTCATGAGACCGCCACTACCACTGCCCGAAGAATGGGCGATGCCGTCCACTTTCTCTGCTGCAATACGGGCGATCGATGCGATGACATCTTCTGCAATCGAGATGCGACCATCTTCATCGATGAGTTCTACCCTTTTATCGGCCATGCCTCCTCCTTACAGACGCTCCACGTACGTTCCGGTTCTGGTATCAATTTTCAGTGTGTCCCCTTCCTTGACGAACAACGGCACGTTCACAATCGCACCTGTTTCAACAGTCGCCGGCTTCTCCACGTTGGAGACGGTATCTCCCTTCACGCCGGGCTCAGTCTGAGTCACCTTGAGCTCGACGAAGTTGGGCAGATCTACCTTAACCAGCTCACTCTTGTAGTAGCAACCCACGACGTTGTTGCCTTCGGCAAGAAATTCGCCTTGGGGACCGAGCACTTCCTTACTAAGAGGGAATTGATCGAAGCTCTCGTTGTCCATGAAGATAAGGTTGTCACCATCATGATACAGGTACTGTAGCTCGCGCGATTCCAAGAAGGCCGATGCTGTATTCTCGGCTCCTTTGAATGTGACGGCCAAGACCTTTCCTGTCTTGAGATGCTTGAGCTTCGTCTTGCCTACAGCGCCGGATCGTCCGCGCTTCGAGTGCTCATACTCGACGACTTCGTACAGTTCGCCATCATAGAGAAGAGACATCCCGCGCCGTATCTCACTGACTGAGAGCCCCATACTTCCATCTCCCTTCTTCTTTTGTCCATGTTTCATTCAGATCGGGCTTTCTATCCGATCCGCTGAGTTCCTAATCAATAATATCCCGAAATTCGGGAAGCCGCCCAGATAGCCGAGATCTCAACAACCAGGATCAAGGCCAGCGGACAATCCTGAGTCCGACCTTTGTAATGCCCTTGTCTACGATTCCCAATTTTTCAGCCGCTCCTTTGGACAAGTCGATGATCCGTCCATCGACAAAGGGGCCGCGATCATTGATGCGAACGATAATGCTTCTTCGCGTGTCGAACTCGACAACTCGGACTACTGTTCCAAACGGCAGGAATTTGTGCGCGGCGCTCACACCATACATGTCATAGACTTCGCCATTGGCTGTCAAATTCCCATCGAAACCCGGACCATACCACGATGCAATGCCCACTTCATAGTACGGGCCATAGAAAGCCATTCCGACAGCAACCCCTACCAACAGGATCGAACTGAGAAGATAAAGAAACGTTTGATTCATGATTGGCAGTATAGGATCAGGCACACTGACTTACAACCGATGTCTCCTGCGTTTTCGCCGACGCGACGTCGAGATTTGATCGGCCAGGATGTGCTCGAGATTGGGCAGGTACAATCCTAGGCAGATCGGCAAGAGTATTTCGATCGAAAGCATCAATCGAGGACCGGGGTTCCCCGTAGCCACTAGATAGATGAACATCCCAGCAAGCACCAGGATTCCAATATAGACAATGCGTGACAGTGGCCCCAACAGAAGGTGGTGCGACATTTGGCGATGCCGGAAGACCCAGGCATAGGGCAGCCAGAGCCACCGCAACACGCCCCAACGATAGAAGGCATCACTCTTGGACAAATCGAGATCCGGACTCATCAAGAACATGGAAAACAGGTACGATCCGAGGAACAGCACCACCTGCGAACTCGTGATCCACTCTCTCAACAAAAGAGGAACCGAAAGTCCTGCCCATAAAACCAGCATTACTGCTTCAATTTTAAGATGCGTCTTCCCGGATGGCATAGAAATCTATGCTACAGTAGCTGTTTCCAATGCCCACGGCAATGACCTTGACGCCCTTGAGGACACGCGCTACAATCCATTAGCAAACTACAAGCCTAAGTGCTAATCACCATAGCAGGAGGAGATCCACTATGAAGATCAAACCGTTGGGGAAGCGACTTCTTGCCAAGAAGATCGAGTCTGAAAGCCGGACATCTGTCGGAGGTATCGTTCTTCCCGATACCGTACAGAG
Source organism: Candidatus Bipolaricaulota bacterium (assembly GCA_023132545.1). Taxonomy (GTDB): domain Bacteria; phylum Bipolaricaulota; class Bipolaricaulia; order UBA7950; family UBA9294; genus SPBW01. Next base: position 1,211 of record JAGLYB010000025.1, on the reverse strand, counting down.
CGAGAAGGTCGTACGAGCCAAAGTACTTGCCATCGGAACGGACGAAAAGTTCGAAGTCAAGGTTGGCGACGAAATTATCGTCGGGACTTTCGCCGGCACCGAAATCGAACAGGGTGAAGACAAGCTGATTCTAGTCAAAGAGACAGACGTTCTCGCGATCGTAGAGAACTAAAGGGGGACTGAAAGATGGCAAAAGACGTCATTTTTGGCGAGGAAGCTCGTCGCAAGATGAAGGTGGGAATCGACAAGCTGGCCGATGCCGTACGGATTACACTGGGGCCACGCGGTCGAAACGTCATCATCGACAAGAAGTTCGGCAGTCCCGACATCACCAATGACGGGGTCACGATTGCCCAAGAACAGGAATACAAAGACGTATTCGAAAACATGGGCGCGCAGCTGGTGAAGGAAGTCGCCTCCAAGACGAATGACATTGCCGGCGATGGGACAACCACAGCAACCATTCTCGCGCATTCCATGATCGAAGAAGGATTCAAGAACTTGGCCGCAGGCGCCAACCCGATGGAACTCAAGCGTGGCATCGAGAAGGGCGCTAACGCTGTCGTCGATGAGCTCAAGAAGATGAGCCGCGAGTTGAAGACCAAAGAAGAAACGGCTCAAGTCGCCACCATCTCCGCCAATGATGAGGCCATCGGCGCCATCATCGCAGACGCCATGGAAGCGGTGGGGGAAGACGGCGTGATCACGGTAGAGGACTCCGACACCATCGACACCTATTATGATGTCGTTGAGGGGATGCAGTTCGACCGTGAGTACATCTCGCCCTACTTCGTCACCGACCCCAAGAAGATGGAGGTTCTGCTCGAAAAGCCGCTCGTTCTGATTACGGATCAGGATCTCAAGGCTGCTCAGGATCTGGTTCCCCTTCTTGAGAAGGTCGTTCAGACCGGCAAGCCGCTGCTGATCATTGCCAAGGACGTTACAGGTGAAGCCCTCACGACGTTGGTTCTCAACAAACTGAAGGGTACGTTCACCAGTTGCGCGGTCAAGGCTCCTGGATTTGGGGATCGCCGCAAGGCCATGCTGGAAGACATCGCAGTTCTTACCGGCGCAACCGTGATCGCTGAGGACGCAGGCATGCAGATCAAAGATGCCACCCTCGACATGCTCGGTACTGCCGAAACGATCAAGATTGACAACAGCAACACCACGATCATTGGCGGCAAGGGCAAGCCCGAAGCCATTCACGG
>JAGLYB010000024.1 GCA_023132545.1 Candidatus Bipolaricaulota bacterium | reverse complement strand
TCTTGGGCGGCTTGGACAGGATCTCCTCCGCACGTTTCCATGCCGTCACTGATCAGCAGAATTATTTGGGGATCAGTGATGCCGGTTAGATCCGCTTGTGTTTGCTCCAGCGCATAGGCGATCGGCGTCGCCCCCCTGGGCTCAACGGCGCGAATTTCTGCCTGCAGCATTTGCCGTTGAATCGGCCCTATTGGAGCAATCAGCTTGCTGCGTTCGCACCCGCCGAATTCGCGAATTCCAACAAGCGTTCCATCGGGGAGGTTATCCAACAGATCGATGATGACATCCTTGGCAACATCGATCTTGGCTTCTCCGCCGATCACTTCCAGCATGCTGGACGACGTATCCAAGATGATCAGGAAGGTGCTGGGTGTGCTCTCGAAAGCAAACGCTAGATCTCCGACCGGCAGAAGCTCGAGGCTTCCGAAGGCTTCTCCCGTGACAACGACTTCCGCTCGCCCCATCGCCCCTACTGCATCAATGCTCGGGCCAGGGCAATTCGAATGATCCTCGTCAGCGGGGACATCGCTCAGTCGCACGTAACGGAAGATATCGTTTACATTCACGTAGGGAGCGATGTCTATCGCTCCTGGATACCCAACGACTTCTCCCACAAAGATGAAGGAATATCCGTCCGAACTGATTTCTACCCGGGCCGGATTCTGGTTGGTGTTATAGATGAACAGGTCGTCGCCAGGGACATCGACCAACACATTGTCGACGAATTCCAAGACAAGATATCCTCGATTGTCGATCACGCTCAATCGGAACCCTAAAGAAACCGCGTCTGTGTCGCAGCCGTTGCACCCTTCGCAGCCGGCACAATACGCGTCGGGCGGTCCGAGCGCCTCTTCGGGATCATCGAATGCATCTCGCACGCAACTTGCAGCGAGGTAATCGACGACGCGATCGGCAAATGCCGAATCGCCATGTGGGAACGTGATTCCGAAGTACGTCGCTGGTTCCGCCCGGAGCCCTGGATTGACCAGCACCAAAACGCAGACAATCAGAAGACAATACCTTGTCTGTCGAAAGACCATCCTGGCCTTCATCCCGCCACCTCCGCCCCTTCGTATTTCACCCTGTTCCACCAATTGTGTTCATCATAGAACGATTCACTGCAGAAGGCAAATAGACTGCCTTCTGGCACGGTTTTCACACCTTCGAAGCCAAGTGGATCCAGTTGACGGTCTGGGGTTCGTTGGCTAACATCAGCGAAGTTGCCGAGGTGGCGGAATTGGCAGACGCGCATGGTTGAGGGCCATGTGGACTTTAACGTCCGTGCGGGTTCAAGTCCCGCCCTCGGCACCAATTCGAAACGGAGAGCGCATCTATGCGAATCCTATTAGATGTCATGGGTGGGGATCATCATCCCAAAGAACTCGTCAAGGGAGGCATTGAGATAGCACGTCTCCGTGAGATCGAAATCGCGTTTGCAGGAGATCCTCAGCTGATTGAATCCGCACTTATTGAATTCGATGAGACAGTTGGCGAGTCGTTTCACATCATTCCTTGCTCTCAAGTCGTTCAGATGAACGATTCACCTGTGTGGGCCGTCCGAAATAAGTCGGACTCTTCGCTCGTCCGTGGTTTGAGCGAACTGAAAGCCGGAACCGTTGATGCCTTTGTATCGCCGGGGAATACGGGAGCCGTCGTCGCAGGATCACTCTTCACGTTGGGACGCATACCTGGGATTCCACGTCCTGGCATACTCGCGCCGCTCCCGACGCTGGAAGGCAGAGACATCGTCCTCATCGACGCTGGTGCTACCTCGGATTGCCATGCTGAACATCTGGTACACTTCGCCAAGATGGGGACTACCTATGCCAAAGAAGTCAGTGGCATCCAGAGCCCCTCTGTCGGGCTATTGAATATCGGGGGAGAACAAGGGAAGGGGAATCGACTGATGACGAAAGCATACGCACTCCTCGAATCCACTGATCTCCGGTTTATAGGTAATGTCGAAGCTCATCAACTCATCCTGCACCGGCCGGCCGACGTAATCGTATCCGATGGCTTCGTAGGCAACATCTGTTTGAAGGCAATTGAGGGCAGCG
>JAGLYB010000023.1 GCA_023132545.1 Candidatus Bipolaricaulota bacterium | reverse complement strand
GTTTTTGCCGGCGAGATCGACTCGGTAGTTCTTCTCGACGTAACGCCCCTCACCCTGTCCATCGAAACAATCGGAGGAATCGCGACCCCGTTGATCGAGCGCAACACAACGATTCCTACAGAGAAATCGAAGACCTTCACCACAGCCGAAGACAACCAGCCGGCTGTGCAGATTCATGCCGTACAGGGCGAGCGCAAGATGGTAACTGACAACAAATCGTTGGGAACATTCCAGCTCTCCGGCATTCCGCCGGCACCGCGCGGCATTCCGCAGATTGATGTGACATTCAACATCGATGCTGACGGCATTCTCCACGTCACTGCCAAAGACAAGGCAACCAGCAAGTCAGCATCGATCACCATCCAGGACTCCTCGCGCCTGGACGATTCCGAGATTGAGCGCATGCGCAGGGAAGCCGAAGAACACGCAGACGAAGACAAGAAGAAGGCAGAATTGATCGAGATGCGAAACCAGGGCGATCAGATGATCTACGCCGTGGAGAAGGCGATGTCCGACCTCGGCGAGAAAGTTGATTCGGCCAAACGGTCGGAGATCGAGGATCAGATCCGTCAGCTACGCGACAAGCTGTCACAAGACGCAAACCTGGAAGATCTGAAGGGCGCGATTGAAGCCCTGTCCAAGGCCTCTCAGGAAATCGCTCAGCAGGCCTATCAGGACGCGCAGCAAGAGGGCGGAGCCTCGGCCAACGCAACCACATCATCCGCTGACTCCGACTCGGCATCCGAAGATGACGGCGAGTACATCGACGCCGAGTACGACGAAACGTAGCATCAAGACGGGAGGGGAGACGGAGTGGCAAAAAGCGATTACTACGAGACCTTGGGGCTCGCCAAGGACGCAAGTGAGGCGGACATCAAGAAAGCCTACCGCGAGAAGGCGAAGTTGCTCCGTCTCAATATGTATCGAGACGTGAAGAAGAAAGAGTCCGAGGAACAATTCAAGCGCATCGCCGAGGCCTATGAGGTTCTATCCGATAGTCAAAGGCGAGCGCAGTATGACCGTTATGGCCACGCGGGCCCAGATCAGGGATTTACATTCGGTGACTCGGATTTCCATCGCGCACGCGATGCATATCGGGAATTCGGATTCGGCGGATTCGACAACCTATTTGACCTGTTCTTCCGACAAGGCGGGACCAGCAGCGGAGCTCGACAACATCGCGTTCGCCGAGGCGAGAGCATCGAATACAAATTGCGTATTACGCTCGAAGATGCTGCCCATGGAACGCGAATGACGATTACGGTTCCCCGAATGGTCGACTGTGTGACCTGCTCAGGCAGCGGATTGGAACCCGGTTCGTCCAAGAAGACCTGCTCGACATGCCGTGGCCGCGGCCAAATAGAATATCGCCAACAAAGCCTTCTGGGAAGCTTCATCAACGTTCGTGCCTGCCCGGATTGCCACGGTTCAGGCGAAGTCATCGAGAATCCCTGTCACAAGTGTCGCGGCTCCGGCAGGCTCAAGGAGAAGAGCAAGATCTCCATTTCCGTGCCGGACGGCGTAGATAACGGTTCCCGCTTACGGTTGAGAGGACAAGGCAACGCGGGCATTGAAGGGGGTCCGAACGGCGACCTTTTCATCGTCATCGAATTGATCGACCATCCCTCGTTGCTGCGTGATGGCCGCAATATCCATTCCAAAATGGCAATCTCATATCCAAGCGCCGCCTTGGGCACCAAGATCAAGATCGAAACCCTCTGGGGATCCGAATCCATCACTGTTCCTGCTGGGACACAGCCGGGGACGACATTCCGCTTGAAGGGAAAGGGAATTAAGAACATCCATCGTGGTGTCGGTCGGGGCGATCACTTTGTGGAAGTGACCATCGATGTACCCAAGAAGCTATCTGGGAAACAGCGGAAGGCTCTGGAGACGTTTGCCGAACTACTCGA
>JAGLYB010000022.1 GCA_023132545.1 Candidatus Bipolaricaulota bacterium | reverse complement strand
TTTGAGCGTCAGAAGGTTGTACCTCTTGTCGACCTTGGCTAATCGCTTAGTTGCCTTCTGCTCCTCCTTCTTGGCAAGGTTAAGTCTGGTTCGAGCAGCATCCGCCTGCCCTTCACTCAATTCCTTTGCCGCTTCGCTGGTTTCGAGCTTCGCTTGCTGCTCCTGATCAGCTGCTATCTTGCGCTTCTCCTCACGTGCAATTCCGATTGCTCGCCCGAGAAGGGATACAGCCAGAACGTAGAGTGGCAACAGAACCGCCAAGAGAGTTACAGCAAACCAGAACGTATTCTGATATACGGATTCCATGGCCCCATTATAGGTCTTTCCTGTGCGGTGTTAAACTCCTGCAGGTGATCTCAGCACATCTCCTACGATGTTTCGGTCCGAGCTTATGGAGCCACCGTCTGAGTTTTCGTAACCTCTAGCCATGCGCATCGGAATCGTTCAGTCGTCGCCGGTTTTTGGAGAGGTCAAGAAGAACATCGCGGATTGCTTCGATCTCATGGCATCGCACTCCGCAGATCTGTGGGTGCTGCCCGAGTTGTTCGCTTCAGGTTACCAATTCCTGAATCCTGCTGAAGCCCGGGACCTGGCTGAGACAGTTCCCGGCGGTATCACCACACAGGCGTTGATCGAATATGCCTATTCCAAGAGCTGCTTCATCGTGGCTGGGTTGCCGGAACTCGATGATGACAGTGTCTACAACTGCTCGATCCTCGTCGGCCCGGACGGATATCTGGCTCGCTATCGCAAGATTCACTTGTTCTACGAGGAGAAAACCAACTTCACGCCCGGCGATCTGCCATTTGCCGTCGTCGATATCGGCATTGCTAAGATCGGTATGATGGTCTGTTTCGATCACTTGTTTCCGGAATCGGCCCGTTCGCTGGCACTCCAAGGCGCAGATGTCATCGCCCATCCAGCCAACCTCGTCCTGCCCGATCTTGCCCAACGCACCATGTCCATCAGAGCCCTGGAGAACGGAGTGTTCACGGCCACTGCTAATCGCGTGGGAACGGAAACCCGTACCGACGAAGCCCTCACCTATACCGGGCAATCTCAGGTCGTTGCCCCCGATGGCCAGGCACTCGTGCGACTGTCTCAAGATCGGGTTGAAGTGGCTGTCGTAGAGATCGATGTTTCAGATGCTCGCGACAAGGCAATCACAAAGCACAATGACAAACTGGGCGATCGCCGACCCGATCTCTATCGGCTGTAAGCGTTAATTGCGGCATCGGTGACGTCTACCATTTCCGCAGCAACATGATTGGAAGGAGTGGGTATGGTCGAGGTCGGCACCACGAATGAGATGATGTGGATCGTTTCTGAGAAGCATCTGGCCAGCGCTTTCGGATCGGGATTGGTTGATGTGTTGGCCACTCCCGTGCTGGTGGGCTTCTGTGAAGAGGCCTCCCGAACCATGATCGAGACTCATCTACCCGAAGGTCAGAAGACAGTGGGAACGGCCGTCTCACTCACTCATACCGCAGCGACGCCACCGGGGATGAAGGTCATCCTTCGAGCCACACTTACGGCGATCGAAGGTCGCAAGCTCACTTTCGACGTCGAATGTGCCGACGAGATTGAGTCCATCGGACGTTGTTCACACACTCGATTCATCATCGATTCCGCTCGATTCGAAGCAGGCATTGCCGACAAGGTAACCAAGCTCAACTCCGGTTGAAAATCCAACAGAATCCACTAGAAACCGGCTTGCAGAGCACACATACGCGAAAGGACTGAGTAGAACTGGCATTCGGGTCTTGTTGCCTCACGGGAATCACACGTTGTCTTCACACTATGCACACAACTGCTAGGCATTCTCTAGCCAGCAGCAGAAATGCCGCTCTTCCGCTAAACCTCCTTGCGGATAGCCACCACATCGGCTGGGGAGGGATGCACCCGGTCCTCCCCAGCTTAGCTTCTATAA
>JAGLYB010000021.1 GCA_023132545.1 Candidatus Bipolaricaulota bacterium | reverse complement strand
ATACTGCTCAGCCAGTTTGACAGACTCTCGCATCAGATCGAGTGTGACAGAGAACGGAGAACACGGCGCCAAGGCGATTCGTAGCATGGCCAGCGATTCGGGATCATGGTACTTCTCGACCATGCGCTGACAGTCGGCCAGAATCTCGTCTTCGGTCTGCACGACGTCATCGGGCGGGAGTCCCCCGTCCTTCTTGGATAGCGACATCGATCCTCGCGTTGGATGAAAGCGGATGCCGGCGGCTTGCGCGCCTTCGATGTCGGCGGCCAGGATGTTGCCGCCGTTCTTGGGATAAAGATAGCAGTGATCGGTCGATGTCGTTGCGCCGGATAACAACAGTTCGGAACATGCAATTGTAGAGGCCACGCGCATGGCATGTTCGTCAATGCCTTTCCATCGTTCGTAGAGAAAGACCAGCCAGTCGAACAACTTGGCGTCTGACGCACCGGGTACGTTGCGGAACAAGGCTTGATACAGGTGATGGTGCGTGTTCACGAATCCGGGCAATAGCAGCTTGCCCTTGCCGCGAACGATTTCGTCGGCTTCGATTCCGGTGGCGTCTTCACCGACATCGAGTATCCGATTTCCCTCAACCAACACGAAGCCGCCGGGAATCTCTCGCCCGGCGGCATCCATCGTTGCTACAACGTCAAAATCGACGAACAGTATGCGCTTCATCATCCCGTAAGATCGATCTGTCCCGCCTTCTCCAGGAAAGCAGCCAGCAGATTGATCGTGGCCTCGATGTCGTCTTTGTGCGCCGTCTCAATGACCGAGTGCACGTAACGAGTGGGGATGGACAAGGTGATGACGGCGGCACCGTCGTTGGCCAGCTGCAATCCGCCGGCATCGGTTCCGCCGCGAGGCAGAATCTCCATCTGATACGGGATACCCTTCTCTTCTGCCAGCTTTTTCATGGCCTTGACCATGCCAGGGTGGGAGATTGACGCCGAGTCCTTCAGCTTGATAGCAACACCCTTACCTAATTGGGTTACCTGATGCTGTGGGGGAACGCCGGGTGTGTCAGCAGCGATCGTTACGTCGAGGGCGATGCCGATATCTGGATTCAGGGCCTGACCGGCTACCCTGGCGCCACGAAGTCCGACTTCTTCTTGCGTCGTTCCCACCAGATAGATGTCGCAAGTAGGCTTCACTGCACGTTTTAGCGCCTCGATGCCGATGTAGATACCCAGGCGATCGTCCAACGCCTTGCCGGAGACTACGTCGCCATATTCGATGAAGTCTTGCCGTAGTGTGACCGTGTCCCCAATGGCCACTTTCTCCTTGACCGTGTCAGCGGGAAGCCCCAGATCAACGGCCAGATCCTTGAGTTCCAACGGCTTTTTGCGCTCTTCCGGTGTGAGGATATGTGTCGCCTTGCGCCCGATGCAGCCGATGAAATCCCCGTCATCCGTATGTACCATCACGCGTTGCGCCACCAACGTGATCGGGTCAAATCCGCCCAACGGCTCGATACGAAGGAAACCTGTTTTCTCGTCGATGTGCCGCACGAGAAAGCCGATTTCATCCATGTGACAGGCAATGACTACGACGGGCCCGTCACCCTTCTTATGGGAGATCAGATTGCCGAGAGCATCGACTTCCATCGAATCGACATGTCCTTCCAGCGCTTCGGCAACAATGGCCCGCACTGCTGCCTCATAACCGGGAATCCCTGCAGCTTCACTTAGTCGTTTCAGTAGTTCCATTCGGCCTCCTCAGATGCACCTAGAACCTCAATAGTGTAGCCACCTGCCATCCTTCTGCAATCGAACGAAGGCGATTCCGGTTGTCCAAATCCGAAGGGGCGGTATAAACTGTAGGATGATCCCGCTTCGTGATATGCTCCCGAGCCGACGATTCCCGATCGTGACCGTCTCCTTGATCGTTCTGAACCTGCTCGTTTTCTTGTTTCAGGGATATTTGGGTATGCAGACGCCTTATCGCCAAAATTGGACCGAGGAAAGAGCCGAATGGGTGGCAGCAGGATTGGAAGAGCCCCCCATCTTCAATCCCTACTATGCCTATGCCACCGGACAACGAGTCCTCTCCTCAATGCCGAATGTGCACGAGATCGGACGCGATGAATGGCTCCAGACACAGTACGCGCTCATTCCTGCCGAGCTTCTGCACGGGCGGGATCTGCCTCCCGTGATTCCCATTCCGATTTGGCTGACCTTGATCACATCGATGTTCTTGCACGGCAGCGTTCTGCATCTGCTGGGCAACATGTTGTATCTGTGGATCTTCGGAGACAATGTGGAAGATGCCATGGGATCCGTTCGCTTCCTTGGTTTCTATCTGCTATGTGGCATCGCGGCTTCATTCTCGCAAATCGTTATCGGACCGGGCAGCTCGGTCCCTATGATCGGCGCATCGGGCGCCATCGCCGGGGTTCTGGCCGCCTATTTCATGCTATTCCCGCGATCGCGTGTGCTGACATTGATTCCGCTGTTCTTCTTCCTGCGTCTGGTCGCTGTGCCTGCCGTGTTCCTCCTTGGGTTCTGGTTCGTGTGGCAAGTGATCTCCGGAGTCGGATCGTTCGGCAGTTCGGGCGGTGTGGCTTTCTTCGCTCACATCGGTGGGTTTATTTCCGGACTGCTGTTGGTGTTCCCGTTCCGACATCGTCACGTTCCCGTCACGCTCTGGCGCATGATTCAGAACCGACGCGCATCCGGCAGATAACCCAGTCAGATGTCTCGTTTTCACTGTACTGTCGCCTTCACAACGGTATGGCAAGCTGGTATCATTGTCACGTTCGAGATTTTCGCCAAAGGAGTGATAGCCTATGAAACAGGGTGCATGGCTGATTTGCACCGCGTTTTTGCTTGTCCTTGTTAGCGCAGTTGCAATCGCGGGGGATGGAGTCGAACACAGCGCAATTGTTATTTCAAACGACTACGAATTCACCGTTGAGAACGGCGTTTGCTCGGGCAGTGGCACCCTCAATGATCCTTATGTCATCGAAAACTGGATCATCGACGCAGGGTACGACAACTACGGAATCAAGATTCACGGAACCACGCGCGCGTTCATCATCCGGAACGTGAAGATTAGCGGCGCCGCAAGATCTGCCATCTACCTTTCGTATGTTAAGAACGGCAAGATTGAAGACTGCATCATCAAAGGCAACTGGGTCGGCGTAACGTTGAATTTCTCGTCGATTAATCGGATTGCCGGTTGCCTTATCGCGCACAATGCCGACGGTATCCGTTTCTATTTCTCGTCGAAGAACCAGATTTTGGCCAACACGTTCAAGGACAACGAGGCGGCCATTTGGCTGGATGCCTCCAATGGCAATGAGTTAATCGGGAACTACATCGCCGACGGCTATACGGGTGTTTATCTGAACCTGGATTCGGAGGCCAATATCATCGTTGGGAATGCCTTTGTGAACAACGTCCGTCATGCCTACACCGACGATCCTAATTTCTGGGATGATGGCATTGAGGGCAATTATTGGGACGGATTCAAAGCCATTGACGCTGATGAAGACGGCATATGGGATTCGCCGTACTTGATCTCGATTGACGGCGATCAGGACAATTTTCCCTTGATCACCCATCCGCTGGTTCCGACACCTCCGCCGGCGACCTGCGCTATCTAGCAAAGACTACTGACCCATTAAGAAGCGGCGAGTCGTGATGACTCGTCGCTTTCTTCTTCCCGGCATTCCCCCATTCACAACAGCGGCTCAAATCGATCTTCGTTCCAGTACTCCTCTTTCAGAAGCATCTGCCAGTATTCCTTGTTCCCAGCTCGCGAAAGAACTCTCGGACACTCTCATCTCCCGAAGCCTCGGCTTGCCGGGTGTAGAACTCGAGTGACTGCCTTTCCAACAACATTGCCTGTCGAAGTGGATTCAGCAACACATTCGCCGCCATTGGAGCTCCCTCGCCATCCTTTTCGGCTTCGTTCGCCAATTCCCTCACGCACAATAGAGTTGACTTCACAGGCTCGGCCACTACACTGAGGCTATTCCCCTTCTGGAAAGGATAGTATGGCCTCAGAGAAATTCTCCCAACGGATGCGCGGCGAACAACTTCCCTATTCCCTTCTTCATGTACCCGTCTCTGACATGAGAGATGGCCAGAGCGTCAATCAGTGTTTCTTGGTGAAACAAAAGACTCACCGATCTACCAGATCGGGAGACCCGTATCTAGAGATCACCTTGTCTGATCGAACGGGCGTTATCGCTGCACGGGCTTGGACCAACGCCGCCAATCGCTATGCTTCCCAGTTCAGCGAGGGAGAATTCGTCACGGTTCAAGGCCGGGTCGAAACCTACCGTAACAAGCTGCAAATCATCGTAGAATCGATTCATCGCCTCTCCGAACAAGAGCAGGGATCTGGATTCGATCCTGACTTGCTGGTATCCACGTCGAACCGCGACAGAGACGAGATGTGGACCGAGTTGATCGAGCTTGTGGAGACAATTGAACCCGAGGATCTGCGCCAGCTGACGCTCAATCTGCTGGAGAAAAACAAGGAACAGTTCATAGAACATCCGGCTGCCGTCTCTAATCATCACGCCTATCTGGGCGGCCTGATCGAACACACCCTGGAGGTTGCCCAAGGCGTGTCCGAATTCGCGACTCGCAATCCTGGGCTTGGACTCCATCACGGCTTGGCCACAGCCGGCGCCGTCCTTCATGACATCGGCAAGATCATCGAACTGGAGAACCCTATTGCGGCGATCTACGGATTTGACGGTCAGCTCATCGGCCATTTGCTGCTGGGACGCGACATGATTCGTGATGAAGCGAAATCAATGACCTGGACTGATGATCGATTACCCAAGCTGTTGGAGCACATCTTGATCTCCCATCATGGAGAGCTACAATATGCCGCAGCCATGTTACCCAAGACAGCAGAGGCAATCGCCGTATATCACTTCGACAATCTGTCTGCCAAACTGAATATGATCCGTATGCACATCCAGAACGATGCCGAAGAAGGCGACTTTACCGATTGGGAAAGGAATCTCAGCCGGCGCTTCTTCAAGGGTCTGGACCGATAAGAAATGACAATCCCATTTCTTCACAAAAACTCCATATTCTCTGGATAGCGTAGGTCTAACCGTTATGTCGAAGCCTCAAACTCGTGCTTTCCAGCTCGCGCTCGTTGCGTTCACCGCGATTCTCATCGTGCTGATCCTCCCTCTCATTGGCAACATTCATGACGTCGAGTTTCTCCCAGGACGCGAGATGGACATGGCTTCCGTGTTGCTCACAGGCGGCGGGCCACCTGAGTCAGCAGGATGGCTATTCGTAACGCTGCTGATACGTGTCCTGTTAGCCATCGCCGTTGTCGTCTTCGTTTTTCAGCTAATCGTCAGCAAGGAGGCAAGAAAAGTCTATTTGGTTCTCATTCTGATTCTGTGCGGTGTACTCCTCGCGACCGAGTTCTTCGGATGCGATCGTCAAACGCCTGAAGAGGGAAGCACTTTTGAACTGGAAGGACTCTTTGAAAAGCCCGTAGAAGACGACCTGAATCTTCAGCCAATTGAGCGAGAGGTCGAAGCTTCCAATTTCCAGTACATCATTCTGGCCATCGTCTTGTCGAGCATTGTTGTGATCCTAGGAGGCATCCTCCTCCTGAAGTGGTTCAAGGCTCGTCCGCAACCAACCGACGATGGGTACGATGAGATCCTGGATAGCATCACAGATGCAGCTCATCGTATTCGTGCAGGAGAAGACCCCTACACCGTAGTCTTGTTCTGCTATCAAGAGATGATCCGAATTCTCGGCATCGTGGGCGGCATCGACGCCACCTATCTCACACCTCGAGAATTCGAGCTTCGTCTGCGCGGCCTTGGCTTGTCAGGCGATTCCATCGCACAGTTGACAGGTATTTTCGAAATCGTGCGCTATGCAGGCCGCGTCGACGACAGTTTCGCGGCACGCGCCTTGGCATGTTTGGATACTATTCAGGAGGACCATACGACCGATGAGCAATAGAACACGAATCATCTTGGCGATCCTTGCTGTCGGTTGTGTGATCGGCTTCAGTCTGCTACTGATCTTCAATGACGCCATCCGTAGCTTCGTTCTAGATCCGATCGTTGAGGGAATCAACGCTGTTCGCTATTTCCTGGGATACATGCCCCAAGACCTTGAATGGTTACTCAGTTTGCTTGTGACGTTCGTGCTCATCTTCATCTACTACATGTGTCGTATTCCCAAACGCCTGAGGCCCGAGCACGTTCCATTCGTTCCCCCGTTTCCCAGCGAGGGACCAGTCATGAAACTGGCTCGGATTCTTGAGAAATCAGCTCACAACAGGTTCCGGCGCGAGCGCGTCATTCTGGAATTGCGCGACTTGGCCGCACACACACTGGCCTATCACGAGGGCATCTCAGTCGATGAAGCCAAGGAATCTCTTGATACCGCCAACTGGACAGACGACTCTGCTGTACGCGATTTCCTATCACTGGACAAACACAGAGCCGGGAAACATGAACACAAGGGATTCCACGATCAAGTGGACCACGCGTTGGCTCACATCGAGCGAACGTATCAGGAGGTGTAAATGGAACTGAAGCAAGTCATTACTCGATCCGAAGCGATCGTCGCTGAGATCTCCAAGGCCATCGTCGGCAAGGAGGATGTCCTAAAGCGCGTGATAGTCGGGATACTCGCAGGCGGCCACATCCTGTTCGAGGACTACCCTGGATTGGCCAAGACACTGATCGCTCGTTGTTTCGCGCAGGTATTGGGCATCGACTTCAAGCGTATTCAATTCACACCCGATCTTCTGCCTACCGATATCACCGGCTCGCATATCTTCAATCGCGAGCGTGGCGAATTCGTTCTGTCTCCAGGTCCGATCTTCGCCAACATTATCTTGGCGGATGAGATCAACCGCGCCACGCCCAAGACACAATCTGCTTTGCTTGAGGCCATGCAGGAGGGCCAGGTTTCGATTTCAGGGGAGACCCTAACGCTGCCGCAGCCTTTCGTCGTCATTGCAACCCAGAATCCGATTGAGTACGAGGG
>JAGLYB010000020.1 GCA_023132545.1 Candidatus Bipolaricaulota bacterium | reverse complement strand
CTTTTCGCTCAAGGGGATCGCGTGAACATGCTGCTGATCGGGCATGACTCTGCTCAATCTGTGGATCTCATCACGTTGCTCAGTTTCTCCGAAACCGATATCGTGCTGTTTTCGTTTCCTGCGAATTTGAGATTGCGTGATACATCCGGAGCCTTCGAGCAGGCTGCAATGCTATGTCAGAACGCAGGCGCTACAGCGACTACGGAAGCAATTGCAACGCTCATCGGGTTGGAAATCCCGTTTTACGTTTCCTTTGGACACGACATTCTTGAGGCGTGGATTGAGACGTTGGGAGGACTGGCGATCTTTCTTGAGGCATCAGCCATGTATATCGATTCGACTGCCGATCCGGCTATGCGAATAGAGATTCGTCTTGGAGAACAGCAGTTTGATGGATCGGGAGCTATTGCATTTCTCACTGCGCCTTCCGAACCTGGGGATATCGGGCTTCTCAAGCGTCAGCAAGCGTTCTTGCAAGCCTTGCTGGCTCAAGGTATTGGAGCACCTGGATTGCGTTCTCTTCGAAGCACAATCCGCGAGATGGCTCCCGCCTTGGAAACCAACCTCTCATTGGCCGGTCTCTTGCAGACGGTCGAGGTCCTGCATGAAATCCCATCGGGCAATATGAGGACAAACCAGCTTGTCGGCGAGATTGTGGAGATCGATGGAGTACCATATACTCAGCCGAACGTTGTGGAAACGGAACGTCTCGTTGCCGCACTATTGAAGGGCCTTGAGCTACTAACCCCTGGAGACGTCAAGGTAGCCGTGTTCAATGGGAACGGCGTTCGCTTGATGGCTCGTCGTACGGCCGACTACCTGACTGCACGCGGATTCCAGGTGACGGGTATTGCCAATGCTTATCCGTTTGACTACGAAACCAGTTATGTCATTGTACTTTCCGACGAATCGAAGGCGTGGGTGTTGCGTGATGCGCTTCTTAGTGATGTGCAAATCGTGTTTCCAGAGACGTTCGAATCTCGTTACGAAACAGTGAAAGACTTTGTCTGGGCGGGCACGGATATTGTGCTGATCGTTGGTGCAGGATGGGAGATTGAGTGAACGAAGAAATTACATTGGTTCACAAAGCGATCGAGATCATCGAAGAAAAGAAGGGCGAGAACGTCGTCGTCATAGACTTGTCCGAGGTATCGATGCCTACGAGCTATTTTGTCATTGGCGAAGCGGACAACTCCGTGCATCTGAAGGCGATTGCATCGAATTTCATGAAGAGCTTCCCCGTGAAATCTCGACATCGCGAGGGGTTGAGCGAACGGCGCTGGGTGGTGATGGATTATGGCGACATCGTCGTGCATATCTTCCAGAAAGACGCTCGCGAGTTTTATGACATCGAATCCCTGTGGGCCGATCACATCGTGTCCATCGATTCGCTTTCAGCTGATGAGTCCGAGACGAACGCTGCCGCAGAGTCCGTTCCCTAAGATTTGCGATCTGGGCATATTGAAGCATAGGGACAATACTGGCAGGCACGATACTCGGGTTCTCCAGGGAAGTCTCCCAAGCGTATGCCTGTCGCCGCCTTTTCCATGTCTTGCCGGGCCTTATCGAGCATCTTCTCGGTGGGCAGGGTGCGGCCAATGACAACATCCGGGGTAAGGAAGCGTAGCTCCAACGCCGTTGGCAGTCCTCCGAACAATTGCTGATAGGCGAGTGAGTACAACGCCAATTGGCGGCTGCCCTTGGCTCGGCGTACAGCCTGCTCCTGTGTTTTGACGTCAGAGGTCTTGTAGTCAATGATCGTGCCTTCTCCATCCACGATGTCGATGCGATCGAAAATCCCCACCAATCGGACGCCGTCCATCGTGATCGAGAACCGTTTCTCCACATACGTGGGGATCGCCTCTGAAGCCGTTTCCGCAGCATGGAATGACGTCAGTGCCTTTAGGCCTTGCTGAAGGCGTAACTCTTCGTGCTCTCGCGTGAGGAAGCCTTCAGCTTGCCAAGCCTTGCGGAACACATCGTGCAGTTCGCTCACCGGGGTTTCCTGTCTCGCGATCCGGTTGAGATGGAAGATACGAATGGCTTGGTGAATGGCGTTGCCATAGATCACGGCGTGGTGTTGGCGGATGGGTACGCGTAGAAGATGAATGTACTTGTACTTCTTGGGACAGGTGAGGAAGTCGTCGATCTTGCGATGGCTGAGCGTGAGAATCTCTTTTCCCTGAGGGAACAGCACCAACTCCTGTTGCTTGGACGCTTCTGTTTCTCCCGAATCCCCGAGACGAGTGATGCGGAGCAGTGGTGATCGTCGCGCTGGAGTTGCCTGGGATGCATCGATATCAAGTGCTTCTGACACGAACAAGGATGGTTTTCGTGCTCGTTTACCGCCATAGTCCTGTCCACTGGTGAAATAGACATCCTCTTTGGCTCGCGTCATGCCGACGTAGAACAAACGACGTTCCTC
>JAGLYB010000002.1 GCA_023132545.1 Candidatus Bipolaricaulota bacterium | reverse complement strand
TGGTCCAATACCTCCACTCGCCGGTGTCTGATGTGCCCGCAGATTCCGTGGGAGCCGGAAATCGAACGTCAATCGTTCGTTGCTCTCCAAGGTTCCACAGTCCAAGCTCAATCTGCGAGTAGCCGATCTCATAAACTCCTTCGCCAGGGCTACGGCGCCCCGTCCCCTCAGCAGCTACTCCGCTGTCGGCATAAGCCTCCAGATCACGGATCGCTTGAGCTAGGCCAGAAGAAGTTGCCTGATAAACCTCACCCCACGGATGATGTTCACGCCACAGACCGGGATTATTCCAATTCCAATCCTCATGAAGGAACGGCTCGGATGTCGCTGAGAAGAACGCCGGTAATGCTGATCCCCCAAATCCGGTTCCTAGAACCCCGGTTTCTCGATACGTGTTCGATCCGCTGTTGGTGCTGAATCCGAACCACGTGCCCGCATCTCCACCCGTATCCAGCCAGAATTGAGCCGATCCGACTCGGGCACGCGCCGGGATATTGAGCGCACGCAACAGAGCGGCCGACAGCCAGGAATGCTCAATACAGATACCCGTCTTCTCGGCCAGCAGTTTGGCCGGTTGATAGAGCCAGTCATAGAAGCTGCTTCCCCAGCACCAGCCGCCCGGTTGGATCGTTTGCCAGATACCGCTAGTCACGTCCAAATAGGGTTGGTGATTTCCATAGACGGCGTCATGGTTGATGGTCGTACTGATCCAGGCATAGACAGCCCAGGCAACGGCAACAGAGTTATTACGATCAGCCGGGGACACGGATGCCAGAATGTCGGCAGCGAGGGCTTGGATGATCGGATCATCGGACGTCACATACTCATCTGCGCCCAGATAGGGCTGAATCGATTCGGAATAGTCGATCGGGCCGTTCGGACGCAGTGCGGAATCGGGCAAATCAATAATCTCCTGAACATGAGACTGGGCAATGAATCCATATCCCACTTCCAGCGTGTCTGTCGGATCGTTACCTTCGACAAGTTCGAAGTCGAGCTCGATGGCCTGATCGCGAACAACGATAACATCGCCAGCCGGTAACGTACGGAATCCGTCTTTCTCTGCGATGACGATATAGCGAGGATGGGAGACGGGGATTCCTGTCAATTCATAAGAGCCGTTAGCATCTGTGAACGCTTCGATCACTTGTCCCCAGGGATCGCCCCATATGAATACACGAGTTCCCAATACGGGGGCACCCGCTGATATCACACGGCCGCGAAGCGATCCGACGGGCGCGGGTGAAAAGGACACGTCATCAATCCAGAGAGTCCCTGAGCCTTCGAGATAGCCATTAACCTCGGCGCTAGCTGCATCGTTTGGAGCACGTACGACCATCCGAGCCGGAAAATCGAGCTCGAATCCTCGGGTCCCCGTGTTGTGGCGAGCCAGATTCACGAACTCAAGCAGCCGACCACTTGTATCGCGGAACACGATCTGCAGATGAGCATCCGATCTTGGCGCAAGATTCTCGAAGGCGACGTAGCCTGAGATTTCATAAACCGCGCCCGTTTCGATAGGCACGGTTTGAGACCAAATTCCCCGCTTTGTTCCCTCAATGTCAATGCGAAGGGAACGCTCTCCTCGATAGGCGTTCGCATCGTCCCACGCTGAGTCAATCGTTCCCTCTCCACCAGGCAGTTCGACGAAACGCCATCCGAGAGGGCGACCTTCATCGCCCGATTCGAATCCGGCATTGATCAGCAGATTGCTCGGATCGTCCCCAGGCTTAGCCTGCTGCGTGGTGTATGAATTAGAGAACGGGACGAAAAGCAACAATCCTACCAGCAACCCTATCGAACCCATCCGCCGCATGCCAACCTCCTCGGACATCATCACAATATGTACGAAACTCTCCATCTCAAGTTTCGAAGCACGCACGCGCCCACTGGATTTCTCTCTCCGTCGGCACATTCTATCCTCGATATAATGAACGGGATATAGGCAACGCTCGCATCGACCTTGCAACGGAGAACCGCTCGTCATGCTATTCCCGAAAGGAAAGCGGATGGCATGCGGGTCATCTATCTTGCGTTCAAAGATGCAGAACTACCCACCTCACGACACTTGATCCAATCTACATCTCAGGCTATGCTTCCATCCATCAGCCGCAATCACGCGGCACATGCAAAGGACAAAGGAGGTAGTGAATGTCTGTCGAACAAACCGTCAAGACTGCTGCCTCTGTGAGTCGCTCCTAGTACTGCTCGAGCACTTTCTCAAACCAACTCTCTCGGAGTGAGGCAGCATCCATCCAGAAGATTGTCTGCTACTCGCTTTGAAGGAGGCACCCTTGCATCAACACCCAGCCGCACACAGCGACCTGGAATTAGAGAGGCTTCAACCAGAAACGACAACCGGCGTCCCCGAGCTCGATGAATTTATCAATCAAGGACTGATTACGGGAATCCACGCCAAGCTGACCAGCGGAAAAGAAGCGACGGTGTACTGCTGCCGCGCACATCCGTCCATGAATCGAAAGTTCTTGGCGGCCAAGGTTTATCGACAACACGCGGCCCGCTCCATTCGTCGAGGCCTGTACTTTGAAGGACGCGAGCGACTGATGAAGGCACGGACGCTTCGCGCGATCAAGAGTGGAACCGAGTTCGGGCATCAAGCCATGGCCGGCATGTGGATGTGGGCCGAATACGACTGCCTGGAGCGGCTCTCGGAAATCGGGGCAGATGTTCCCAAGCCTATTGCCATTGGAGATCGTGTCATCCTGATGGACTACATCGGAAACGGTGCCGGTCCGGCACCGCATCTGAATGGCGTCAATCTGAATAGGGAGACAGCCAATCGATATTATGGGCAGGTTCTCAACAGCATCGAGATTATGCTGTCCGAGAATTTGGTTCACGGCGATCTGTCTCCCTACAACATC
>JAGLYB010000019.1 GCA_023132545.1 Candidatus Bipolaricaulota bacterium | reverse complement strand
CCTCACGAAAATCGGATGACAGCCGGTGCCTACTGGCAGGTTCGAATGTTGGATCTGAATCAGTGCTTATCGGCCACCCAATTGGATTGCGACCCCCTCTGCTTCAATCTCATATTGACCGATCCCATCACCTCCTTGATCCCGCAGGAGTGCTCATGGAAGGGTGTCGCTGGTGAGTACATCATCACGCTGGGATCGGCATCGTCTGCAGAACCGGGAACAAATCCCGAATTGTCTACCATGCGTGCCTCCGTTAACGCGTTTTCCCGGCTTTGGCTGAGCATTCGTCCCGCCACCAGTTTGTCATGGAGCGACGATCTAGAGGCCCCGGAAACGCTGTTGAAGGCACTGGATCATGCTCTTCGATTGCCAATGCCACAGCCGGATTGGGATTTCTAGACTCCGCTGATCTCACAGATCCGTTCTCGTTGTGGTATTGATGCAAACGCTAGCCTTTGTAAGACAGCAATCTCCCCCGCCGTGCTCGCAGAGTGGGCAGAGACAGGGAAACGGGCTGATTCATCAAGCAATGGATTGAGCCTCCCAATCACTAATCCCCCCCCGGCGTCCTCAGCGTTCTCTGCGGTAAAACGATTGGGAGAGCTAGCAACTGGCAACTGCTAAATGAACCATTTGCATGAAACGTACTACATACGAATGATGGACTGAGAGATAACGAGGAGGTTTTTATGAAACTATTGCGAGGCGTCATCACGGGTGGGGGAGTTGCCGCATTCTTCTTTTTCAGCTGGATCCTTCAGTTACTCTGGAACAGCATCCTGTTTGAGCAGCTGGCGCTGGTTGCAACTCAGGTCACCTACTGGCAATCTGCCGGATTGTGGTTCTTTGTCATTATTCTGTTTGCCTGGGTGGGCATCGGAAACCCCTTGAGCTTCGGGAAGAAATGGCATAAGTACGACTGAGAATAAGAATCGGCAGCCGCAGACAAAGAACTTCTTTGGCGCGGCTGCTTCGTTGAGAAGCAGGAGGACATGATGAAAGGACTCTTTCGACTGATCGCCGCAGGCGGCGTGGCTGCGTTTTTCTTCTTCAGCTGGATTCTTCAGCTACTCTGGAACAGCATTCTCTTTGAGCAGCTGCAATTGGTTCCCACGCGGGCGAATTATTGGCAAGCCGCTGGTCTGTGGTTCTTTGTCGTCATCCTGTTTGCCTGGACAGGTTTCGGCGTACGCCAAGGATTCTGGATCCGATCGTCGCGACGATCGGATTGGGATCAACTCGGCGATCGAATCGAGCGCAAAGTAAAGGCGCGCGTTTCTCAATGGGCCGATTCCCCGGATCGCGATTTGGAGGAGAGGATTGAGGCCAAGATCAAGCACGGATTCACCAGCTGGGTTGGCACTGACGAGGACATTGACTGGGACGACTTGGGTGAGCACATCGAACGCAAGATCAAGCGGAATTTGCGAAACTGGCTGGACGAAGACTAGCTCCGTTCAGGCAAGGGCGGAACACGAAAGATCGTGACTATTCTCACTCCAGAGAATGGCAATCTGCGGGCTGTGGTTCT
The DNA here is from genome assembly GCA_023132545.1 of Candidatus Bipolaricaulota bacterium. Lineage (GTDB taxonomy): Bacteria > Bipolaricaulota > Bipolaricaulia > UBA7950 > UBA9294 > SPBW01. The sequence continues at coordinate 12,229 of JAGLYB010000019.1, read as the reverse complement.
TTGTCATCACCCTGTTTGCCTGGGTGGATATCGGGAATCCTTCCAGCTTCGGGAAGAAACGGCATAAGTACGACTGAGAATCAGAATCGACAGCTAAGCGCTCGTAACGAAGACTGCCTGGCTGAGAATCATCGACAGCCGCGAACCAAGACCCCCTTGGCTCGCGGCTGTTCTATTGATATTGATAAGCATAGGATATCGGAAGACACATTCTCCAGCTCTTCACCTCATTGCTCAACCTCACATCGACCAGATAGAGTTTGACTTATTCATTCTTCATGTTACATTTGAGTGAGCTTGGTTGGATGAATCATACAGGTAAGAAGCGAATCAGCTCTTGCTTCTTACGGATCCGTCCAATATACGAGCATCTGGCCGCGGACCTTGAGGTGCGGGTTTGGCATCTCAAGAAGAGGAGGACTCAAGGACAACTTGTGTCTGATGAGCAAAGCAAGAATCTCGAACAAGATTTGCGTGAAGTTGTGAAACACCCTGTTTCACAATTCGATCACACCTCTGTCTCCTATGTTGAGCTGTTCGATTCCTTGAAAACCCGCATTCAAGAAGCACGAGTCAAGGCAGCGCTATCTGTCAATCGGGAGTTAGTCATCCTCTACTGGGATATCGGTCGGCTCATCATCCAGAGGCAGGAAGAGGAGGGTTGGGGAGCATCCGTTATTGAGCGTCTTTCACGAGACTTACAGGCTACTTTACCTGATGCTCGCGGGTTTTCGATAAGCAACATCTGGCGAATGCGGGCTTTCTGTCTTGCATATCCCCCTTCGCGTGAGAATCTCGCACAGCCTGTGCGAGAAGGCTCTGTCGTGACTCTGCCACAGGCTGTAGCAGATATCCCTTGGGGCCACAACATCGCCTTGATTGAGAAGGTCAAGGACCGCGAGAAGCGCTTGTGGTATGCACGACAGACCGCACAACATGGCTGGTCGCGTGCCGTTCTCGTGCATCAGATCGAGTCCAACCTGTACGAGCGTCAGGGGAAAGCCCTTACCAACTTCGACCACGCACTACTGGCTCCGCAATCTGACCTGGCGCGAGAGCTGGTCAAAGATCCCTATAACCTGGGTTTTCTGGGGCTCACAGACGGCATCAGCGAGCGCAAGCTGGAGCAGTCGTTGCTCGAACACCTTAGGGAGTTTCTGCTTGAACTCGGCAAGGGATTTGCCTTCATGGGGAGCCAGTACCATCTGGAAGTCGGCGACCAAGACTACTATCTTGATCTTCTCTTCTACAATACCCTCCTGCGGGCATTCGTTGTGATCGATCTAAAAGTGGAAGCCTTCAAGCCCGAATTCGCGGGCAAGATGAATTTCTACCTCAACGCCATCGATGAGCTGTTGAGACACTCAGACGACCAACCGCCAATCGGCCTGATTCTTTGCAAAGAGCGAGATCGGGTCACTGTTGAATTCTCACTGCGAAGCATGGATCAACCGATGGGTGTTTCAGAGTACCGGCTTCTTCCGAAAGATGTGCGAGATGCGCTCCCAACGCAAGAGGAATGGGAAGCAGAGCTAGAATCGCTGGAGGAGTAAGACCGGGACAAGCATTCAGCAGCACAATCTTGGGTACTCTCCTCTGCTCCACAAGCCACGCGCCCAACGAACCATTCCTCATGCAGAGGATGGACCGGCTATTCGCCATTCTCCAAGGAAGGCGTAGGATTTCCACCCTATTGAACCCATGTTTCTCCCCGCACTACGAATTGAGTATTGTATCCCCGAATTCGTTTCATGTCCTCGTTTCCGGAGACTTCGAAACTCCAAGGAACTTGAAGAGTTCCCGTTCTCAAACCAACCCTCATGGTTGGCGTTGGCACACGTTTGCAAACAATCCGTCCTTCATGTTAGATTTGGCTAAGCTTATTGGAGGTATTGCGAATGCAATTCCCCAAACAATCCAGAGAAAGCAGCAATCAGAAGGATTATCCTTCCCACAAGCTGGGGAGGGAAAGGAGCAAGATGATCAAGACTTTGCAGCGACGTCTTACGACCATCGGGATGGTAATGATTGCCGTCGCCGCTGTAATTTCAACCAGTGCGTCTCAAGCAGATAAGCCTCAGATCGGGGACCTTCTAGCAAGGCTTGACGAGTTACTGCCATCGTTCATACATAACATCGTCATCAACGAGATCGAGCTAAATTCCTCTGGAGACGATCGCTCCGAACCTGATGATTGGATCGAACTTTACAACCGTGGCTCAAGAGCGATCGACATTTCGGGCTGGATGATCGTTGCGATCAGTGTTGGCGATTCGGATCAAGCTCTAGGTTGGGATAGAACTGTCGTCGCTCCTGGAACATTGCTTGGCCCCAATAAGTATCTAGTCATCGAGGCCGATGGTAACTGGCTGAAGAGTCACGTGGCTAGGGTAGTCCTTTTCGCGCGCCTCTCTGACGGAAGCCTGTTCCCAGCTGATGTCGCATTAGCCTGGGGAGACGGATATCGAGACGGAAGTACCGGATACGCATCAACGTTCCAGGAATACTCAGATGATGCTGGGTTCACGTGGCAAAGAGCTCCCGATGGAGGGTGCGATGATTGGAGGTTCTTGCCCTCCACCTACGAGTCACCAAATGAGTACCCTCAGAGAACCGCCATTGTCTTCACAAAGGTGCAGTACATGCCGAGGGCCAGCTCCGATCAGCTCGATGAGTACGTAGAGATCATGAACGTATCGGATGCTCAATTGAACCTACTAGGATGGATACTGCGCGACCGTGATGATCGAGGCCAAGACTTCGTGCTCCCGGCTTATGGAATCGATCCAGGCGAGTCCATCCGCATCTACACAGGAGTCCTCCCCGGTGAGACTGAAGGAATCGCTCTAGGTCGAGAGGCACCGTTGTGGAACAATGAGATGCCCGATGTTGTAGAGCTTTGGCACGACAAGGGTTGGTGCATAGCAAGCACAAGCTACTGGACAGAGCATTCCCTCGCAGTGGTGATGGATCTGGTACCTCCTGAGGCACTTGAATAGGAGCCTTGCAGTAGCGAAACTTACGCTCAGTCGCTTTCGGGGTCAAGTCTTGCAACGTCACATTCTGATGGAACAGTCGGAGAGATAGCTTCCACAGCTGATGATCAGTTCCGCCCCCTCACCCAGGAACCCTATGGGTTCCTACCCTCTCCAACCATAGGGGGAGAGGGAGCTGATATTGATTCCGGGGACGCAATATGAAACTCAGCACGCAGAACTGCAGGGGAGGAACACCGAATCACGGGACAGGCACGGTTCCGAGCCAGTCCCCAAGACAAAGGTCCGGGTGGTTCTCGATCAACCATTCACGAACGCGCCTGCAAACATCCCTCGCAAGAGCCAGAATCTCAGCAGCAACTCAGTTTACGCTCTGCGCTGAGTTCAGGAATCTCAGCATCCTTCAGATCGATGTCAATGATCGCCAGCAGATCAGAAACTTCTTGACGATTCGTCACATGCACAGCAAGCAGTCCCCCATCATGCCATGCTTCAAGACTCACGGTCACCTCCTATCACGTCAACTTGTGCATTCTCCATCACTTGACTCAAGAAGGGATCTCGTGCCGCCAGCTGCTTTGCGAATTCATCCGAAGTGAAGACAGTAGGATTGATCTCTCGTCCGAGCGTTTCCTGGAGATGGGATACCGCAGAGACAACATCGAAGAATGACGCATCGCCGATCACCATGAGATCGACATCGCTTCCAGCACGCTCAGTGCCGCTCGCCGTAGAACCATAGATAAAGGCATGCTGAATGGAATCAGCCAGTGGCAGCAAAGCTGCCCGCAGGAAATCGGCGATCCCTGCTGTCTTCTGCACAATCCCTCGCAACTCGTCAAACACAGGGACCGCTCGGTTTACCTGGAAGTATGCCAGATTCGCTTCGCGTGTTTTGGTGAGAACACCTGCTTGGACAAGGCTTGCTAGTTCTCGCTGAATGGCGCCTTGTCCTGCACCGGTCAGCCGAATGATCTGGCGCAAATAGAGTTTGCGCTCAGGCTGTGAGAACAGCAGCGACAGAATGGCGAGACGCGTTTTCCCAAGAAGGAGAGATCCAAGCGTGGAAGTCATTCTGTTTGTACCCATATCGGATACAACTGTACTCCGATAGGGTACGTTTGTCAATAAAATCGGAAATGGAGACAGGTTGCTTTTTGATGAGCCGAATGGGGTTCATGCGTTCTTGACTGCTCACTGGAATTCTTTCGAGGTAAAAAGTCGCCTGTCCCCTTCCCAGCTATGATCGCCATCTGTCGAATGCCGTCCTAGCCCCAAACAAGCATGCGATCAGACGCGCTTGTAGGGTTGGGCTTTGAGCTGATCGCGCACGCCATTGGCCTTGGCCCGCCGTCTCCACATGAAGTTCCCGCCCAGCACATACAGCCACGGTCTCATGATGGGCGCAGTCGTAGTGATAGCGACGGCATCCGGAATCAATACGTCGTCGCGCAGTGCTTCCGACACCATCTCCAGCGCAGCACGAATTCGTTTCGTCATCGTGCCCCCCGCGCCTAGGGAGATACCTCCAGACCATTGGAACCCCATGTCGTCGGAGAAAATGCGAACCATCATCTGCGCAGTGTGGTTCTGCTCCGCCTCAACGAATCCGCAGTTCAGCAACGAAAGCATCCGAGGCGGATCTTCTTCCGAAACGATCATATTTCTGGCGTCCAAGAGACGGTGCAAGGTCTCAATCACTGGAGCAGGAAGACCGTCCACATACAACGGTGCTGCAAGCAGAATAACATCCGCTCGAGACATGGACACGACCATCGCTTCCCAATCCTCCTGAGATTGAAGTACACGGTGTGTGTGAAACCATTCGCAGGCCCATTTCGCGGACTCCAATCCGTTGGTAATCGCCCGAGCAAGCTTCGCGGAACTCGACTTCTCCACACCCTTAGGGCTGCCGATTAGGACTACAACGTGCGATTGGCTTTCGTTCACGACTCGACCACCTCGGAAAGCGCCCGCTCTATTCGCCGCTTCATTGTCTCGTCATCCTCGCTGATCTTGAAAACCTCGGCTACCGCCTTGGGGGCATGCATGTTGATCGCATTCCGTTGCGCTACTGTTTGGAAGATATCTTCCTCATCCACTGTGACGCGCTCCAGCCATCCCAGCGCAAGAACGCGGGGGTAGCGTGCATATCGCTTCTTGTGATGCACTTCGCCTTTCACTCTTCGAAAGAAGGGTGAGATGATGGGGATGGATCGATCCACCGCCTTTTTCAGCTCGTAGGAGTATCCGCCAAACAGAATCGGCGTCAGATACACCACCAGATCGCTTTCGACAATGGCCTGAGCCACGTCTCGCCCGGCATCGTCAATCACACAGATGCCGGGGGTCTTGATCCAACACCCGAAGCATCCCACACAAGGAGCGATATCAAGCTCGCGAAGCTCCAATGTGGTCACGTCCCAATCCTGGGTTGCCAACCACGCTTTCGCAAACCCAAGGGATCGCTCCGCCATCGCATCTTCGCCAATTCTGCCATCGAGAATGAGTGCTTTGTTGTCCATATCCCTGCCATGCTACCCTAAGCCGTCAATCGAACCAATCTGTGCGCGCTTGAAGGCTGTTTGCTACAGGAGACAGAAGGGCTTTCGCCTGAGCCGTCTTTTGTGTAGGGTCTCCCTATTATGGCAAAAGCGCGATTCCCATTGATACGAACTCTGAGGCTCACGGCAGTTTCCAGACGGCTGATGTTTGCCTTGAGCGCAGGTAGCATGGCCTTCGTTCTGTTACTCATCCATGTCTTCGCTCCGCTACAGGCACTGCAATTGGCAGCGCTTGGCTTCACGGGGGTTGCGTTTGTTGCAGCATGGACGGCCGTTCTGTGCTGGCGCATGCCCGTGTTCTCCGGCCGCACTCTGTGGGGATTCACACTTGTCTGGTGTACCAGTCTCTGCCTTGCCGTCTTGCTCGTTCTTGCCGCTTCAGTTTCGCAGCATTCGATCGCATGGAAGATTGCCGTGCAGTGGTTGGCTTTTTCCATCAGCCTGAGTGTAGGAGGGCTTCAGTTCAGGGCGTTGTTCTATCGCCGTGCCACTCCGATTCTGGGCCGATTCTTGTCCCTTCTCTCTCCCTTGATGATTCTGACGCTGATTCTAGTCACGTCGCTTCGCAACTAGGCCACCATTTGGAATCGCTGTTCCAACTTGTGCTACACTCTCCGTCAGTCAGCTCAGGAGGGAGCACTCATGGGAAACAAGCTATATCGCAGTACAACCGATTCCATGCTCGGCGGCGTATGCGGAGGTTTGGGAGCGTATTTTCGGTTCGATCCCAACCTGATTCGTCTGATCTTCGTAGTCCTGGCCGTCGCTCCGGGCATTGGTATTCCCGCCTACATTGCACTCTGGCTTCTGGTTCCTGAGGAATCCGAACGCGACAACACATCGTTGGGGGAGCGGGTTCGAGAGGGAGCAGACGAAATCGCTGAACGCGCACGCAGCATCGGAGAGGATCTTCGGAACAAGTCAAACGCTGCCGTTCCAGCCACATCACTCGCCGTTGGAGTCGTACTCATCATCGTGGGGATCGGCTTTCTCCTGCGAAACTTGGGATTCACTTGGATGAATTGGATCGCCAGAGTTTGGGTGTGGCCATCATTGCTCATCCTGGTCGGTTTTGTTTTCCTGTGGCGCTGGATCCGCGACCGTACCGATTGAGGAGGTTCTCATGACAACAGATCGTCGACTACGTGGACTCATTATGCCGGTGCTCTTCATCGCTGCCGGAATCGTGCTGCTCCTAAACACGTTGAACCTGGTGGAATGGGCCATCTGGCCCCAGTTGGCTCGGTTTTGGCCGATCCTTGTTATCGGGTTCGGAGCCAACTTGCTCCTGCAACACTTCCGAAGAACCTAGCTATGACCAAGCGAAAGCACCGCGGCAGCCTTCTGTTTCCACTGGCTCTTATTTTCTTGGGTCTCATGTTTTTGTTGATCAACTTGGGTGTCATTGATCGCATGATCTGGTCTGAGATCGTGCGATACTGGCCCGTGTTACTGATCATCATGGGTATCGATGCACTGTTGCGGCATTCATCCATGGGCGCTGCTTTCGGAACCGTCGTCGGTGCAGCCGTAGTCATCGCAGCCGGGATCGCGCTGTTTCATTTGTTCGCGCCGGAGGCATGGATCACCGAACGCCAAACATTCGCCCATCCTCTTGGCGGGGCAACTGCCGCTGAGATCACACTCTCTTGCGATGATTGCTCGATGATCATCGGCTCGCAGTCAGGGGTACCAAGCTCGGGACATCTCATCAGCGGTTCTCTGACACTGCGGTGTGATGAGCGTTTGACTCAATCCGTCCGAAGAGATGGGGCCACGGCTCACTTCCGCCTTGAGTCGGACTATCGACTCCCGTTCCTGCTGTCAGCATCTCGAACAACTCATCTCTGGGAAGCTGACCTCAGCGAATCGATCCCCCTGTCGTTATCAGTGGAGACGAACGGTTCTGTAGATCTCGATCTCACGAGTGTTCTGCTTACGTCCGCTGATATCAGTACCGGTGACGATCCATGCCTGATTACGCTTTCGCAGGTTTCGAGCACTACATTGTACCTTTCGGGGGAATGCATCGAGATTCGCGTCCCTAAAAGTATAGGCATTCGCGTGAGCGGCTCCGCTTCGATGGAGCTAATCGTTCCCCCTGAGTATGTTCGAACTGAAAACGGGATCCTCTCGCCGGATTACGAGAGTGCTCCCTTTCGCAGTGAACTCGTGCTTCGACCCGGGGTTGAATGGATCGAGATCAAACCAGTTGAATAGCAATCTGACTCGCTCGGAACCCATAATCAAGGACTGGATCCCATGAAGGACATCGTCACATCTACCGGAAATCCTCGAATCATTGAGGCCAGGAAGCTGGCACAGAAGAAACATCGCCTCCGACAGAATCGATTTGCCGCCGCAGGGCTACAGATTCTTGGAATGGCAATCGAGGGCATCGCCTCTACCCGCATGGCGGGCCGGATCCGGCCCATTGACGTCTTTTTCTGCGAGGATCTGTTCACAACGGACACGGCACCGCGAATCTTAGCCGGACTGATTGCCGCAGGTGCCACTGCCATTCACGTATCCCAACGCGTGCTCGAAACACTCTCGGATCGCGAACTGTCGCAGGGATTGGTAGCCACATTCACAGTCGATTCCCTACTGCATTCATTGGAGGAGCTGCCCACACGCACCGGCGAAGGACCTCAACTCTTCATCGTGCTCGATCGCCCACAATATCCCGGCAATGTCGGTACACTGATTCGCACCGCAGACGCAGTTGGTGCTGGGGCGGTAATCCTGATCGAGCCCGCTGTTGATGCATTCGCCCCAAGATCCGTTCGATCTTCCATGGGATCAATCTTCGCCATTCCCACCCTTCGAACAGACGATATCATCGCGGTTGAGAACTGGGGAAGAGGTGCAGAAATCCGATGGATAGGTGCTGATGCGTCCGAAGGGAACATCGTTTGGGAAAGTGAAGCCATGACCGGATCGATCGGATTGATCCTGGGAAACGAGGGTGAGGGGCTTCAGCCAGATCTCCTGCAGATGATTGACTGCACAGTGCGGCTACCGCAACGTGGAAGTGCCGAAAGCTTGAACGTATCTATCGCCGGAGGAATTCTGATGTACGAATGGATGCGCGTCAATCGCCCTGACATCTACTAAGAGACGATCGAGCCTGCAATCCACTTCGTTCTGGAACTCATTGCTCCTTCGCCTCCTCACAAAGCATTCATGAAAAATCGACAATCGTGACGTATCGTACCGGCCTAGTACAATGTTTCACAGGCCAAGATCAATCTGGAGGGGCTGGATGCAAAAGCAAACAAATCGACAACAGAAACTACTTACCTATGCACTACTTCTCATCGGCATTCTCGGAATCGGTTTCCTCATCTATGTCGTGGTGGACCGTGTGTTGCTCTCTACGCCAGCTGTTTCGCCTCTACCAAATCCCGAGGCAGCAGCAGCTCCCAATCCGATTGCTTCCGAAACAGAAGCGATAGACGACATGGCGGGCGTAACAATCGGGATTCGTGTCGGTCAACGTGCTCCCGATTTTCGTCTTCGATCGCTGGATAACGAAAATGTGGCTCTGTCCGATTTTCTCGGCAGAGTTGTCATTCTCGATTTTTGGGCAAGCTGGTGCAGTCCCTGCAAGTCCACGATGCCTGGACTCGAGAACCTTGCTCGTGAGCTGGCTCCGGATGTGGTTCTGGTCGGCGTCAGCTTGGATCGTAGCGCAGTAAATGCCTCCAGCTACCTAGCATCCAACAATTACGATGCGATGATTGCCCTGTACGAGTCGTATACATCTGCCTACGAGGTCTTCAAGACGTACGGAGGCGGTGGTATCCCCAAGACCTATGTGATCGATCGAACCGGCATCATCCGCTACACCGGACACCCGGCCTCCCTGTCACGACAAGCAATTGAACGACTGATCTAGCTGTCCTTTGGGGTACGGCGTCTTCCAATCCGGCGCTTGGATCGGCGTCCGGACCGAGATCTTCTTCGCGCGGAGAGCGGCAGCGTTTGCTCCACCGGCGGGGGCGTACACATAGCCACCAGGCCGTCGTGAATCGTCTCTATTTGGTATTCCCGTGTTCGCTGCGTAATCGGGATGTAATCGAACGCTTCTGCACTCAGGCGTTGGACAAGACGTTCCATCTCGCCGAGGCAATGAATCACGCCGTGCCCCGAGCCCCCGGCTGCGGCTATGCAGACCGCCGGCTTGTTAGCCACAATGCTCTTCTTCCCGTTCTTCTTGGTCGCTTCACAACGACGCAGTCGATCGAAGAATGCCTTGAATGTTTCGCTTGCATCGCCGAAATACACCGGCGTCACAAGGACAAACCCCTCTGCAGCTTCGAACATGTCCTGGATCTGCGAGAAGTCGTCCTCCAACCGGCAGCGATGCTCAGTTAGGCAGGGACCCCAACCATTGTCACATTCCGCGCAACGCAGGATGTTGAATTCATTGAGATTGATGACGCGAGCCGGGCTCTTCCCGTCCACCACGCCTTGTCGTGCCGCCTCACCGCATGCAGCAGTCAGGCCGTTCGCATTTGAACTACTGATAACCACTAATACCTTCATCCGTCTCCCTTCTGTGAAGCCATCGAATTGATCAGTTTCTATTCCCGTCGTTCCTGTGCTCGATGGTTCGAAAGAATCCGCCTACGCGGAGGCTTCTTTCATTGCCTTTAGTACACGCTCCGGAGTAAATGGCGTTTCTGTCAGCCGTATCCCCACAGCGTCATAGATGGCATTCGCAATCGTTGGAATGGGACCGTTAATCCCGATTTCTCCTACCGATTTCGCTCCCATCGGTCCCGTCGGTTCATAGGATTCCACCAAGATGATATCCATCGGAGGCACATCAAGCATGCCTAGGATTTTGTAGTCGAACAAGGATGGATTGCGAACCCGCCCTTTGGAACTGAGAATCATCTCTTCGGTCAACGCATAGCCGATGCCATTCACAACGGAACCCTCCATCTGGCCTTCCGCCATCTGAGGGTTAATGGCGACGCCACAATCTACAGCCGCAACATAATGCACAACCCGCACCTTACCTGTTTCCATGTTCACGGCAACTTCGGCGAAGTTGGCCAAGAACGGTGGAGGCGATTCCGTTGGAACGCAAGAAGCCGTGGCACCAATCTGAAATTGATCCGTTTCATACATCGCCCGCTGGCATACTCGAGCCAGAGTGACGCTCTTACCTTCCGGCGTGAAGACCGCATCGTCGTGCAAGTGGAGAGCGTCAACCGGCGCATCCAATAACGGAGCAGCCACGGCGAGTATTTGATCGCGCACTTTCTCTGCCGTCCGCTGCACGGCCATGCCCGACACATAGGTCGTCGAGGAGGCATAAGCTCCTACATCGAATGGCGTTAGGTCTGTATCCGAAGACGTAACAAGCATTTTAGTCAACGGCACGCCCAGTACTTCCGCTGCGATCTGCGCCAGGATAGTATCCGAGCCTGTTCCAAGGTCGGTCGCTCCGATCAGCAGGTTGAACGATCCGTCCTCATTCATCTTGATGGTGGCTGCTGCCATGTCGATCTCAGGAATTCCGGATCCCTGCATCATGATGGACATGCCGATGCCGTGAACCCAAGATCCAACCCTGAGCCGTTTGCCTCGTTTCTTGGTCCATCCGATTCGTTCGGCTCCGATGTCGAGGCAGCGAGGCAGCTCGCAGCTCTTAACCGTTTGAGACACGCCTTCACGCCCCTCTCCCAGCTTCTCGAAGATGGGAGATGTCTCACCCAATTGAATGTGGTTGAGCCGTCGCAACTCAATGGGATCCATTCCCAATCGTTCGGCAAGCTCGTCCATGGCTGTTTCCAACGGGAAATAGCCTTGGGTGGCTCCATATCCGCGATAGGCGCCGCCCACCGGGAGGTTGGTGTAGACGGCCTGTCCGTAGAAATGGGCATTGGGCGCCTTGTTGTAGAGAGGAAGCGTCTTGGAACCCGTATTGGCCAGCACAGTCAGCCCATGTGAGCCATAAGCGCCGGTATTGGACGTCGCCTCCATCTCGATGGCGTGCAAGCGGCCGTCCTTCATCGCTCCCAGCTTCACTCGTATACGCATCGGATGACGTGTACGTGACGCGGCGAACTCCTCTTTGCGCGTCAGCGAGAGCAGGGCAGGACGTCCGGTACGCAAGCTGACCAGGCCGGCAAGGTCCTCAATCAAGATCTCCTGTTTGGTGCCGAATCCACCGCCGATGCGAGGTTTGATGACACGAATCTGCTGCATGGGGATTCCCAAGGTTTGGGCCACGATTCGGCGCACATGAAACGGGACTTGCGTGCTGGTACGCAGCACCAGCCGGTTGGCGCTGTCGAGATAGCTAAGGACAACATGCGTTTCGATTGGCGTATGCTGGGCATACTGCGTCTCGCACGTCACTTCTACAATCTCATCGGATTCACTGAATCCCTGAGTCACATCACCCACGTCGATGTCAACATCAGCCACAATGTTCCGAGCCGCATCATAGATCCCCGGCGAATCAGTCTCATCATGAATGACGGGAGCCCCTTCACGCCGCGCCTCGTCAATGGAGAGCACGGCCGGGAGTTCTTCGTATTGCACACGGATGGCCTTGAGGGCCATTTCGGCGATCGCTTCCGAATCGGCGGCCACAGCGGCCACTCGATCCCCGACGAAACGCACCTTGTTCTCAAACATCCGCGAGTC
>JAGLYB010000018.1 GCA_023132545.1 Candidatus Bipolaricaulota bacterium | reverse complement strand
ACATCAGTTCCGCCGCTCGTTGTACGGCACGGATTTGCTTGGCATAGCCGGTACACCGGCACAGGTTGCCGGATAGGGCTTCTCGAATTTCGCCTTCCGTGGGATCGGGATTCCTCGTTAGAAGATCGACAGTCGCAATGATCATTCCCGGCGTGCAATAGCCACACTGCACCCCTCCTTCTTCAAGGAAGGCCGTCTGAACCGGATGAAGAATCTTACCAGTGGCAAGCCCCTCGATGGTAAGTATCCGGCATCCGTCGGCTTTGGCGGCAAATACAAGACAAGAATTGACAGCACGTTCGTTAAGCAAGACCGCACAGGCCCCGCAGTCTCCAGAGCCGCACCCTTTCTTCACGCCCGTGTATCCCTCTCGACGCAGCACCTCGAGCAGCTTCTCACCGGGTTCGATCTCGAAGGTCTTCTCCCGGCCGTTAATGGTTAGTGTGATCGTCATCCTATTCACCCGCCCTTTGCGCAATCCGCGTGAAACAGCGGCGGATGCCGACTGCTGCTAGAACCCGGCGATAGTCAGCACTGGCACGCACATCGTCTCGTGCAGGGATAACCTCGGAGGCAAGCACAGCAGCAGATTCGATGGCGGCCTGATCCAGTCTCTCCTCGTTCACCGCATTTTCGACTGCTTCCAATCGATGGCCGATGTCGGGTGTTCCTCCGAAAACAATGCGTACATCTTCGCAACCGTCGTCACCCATCGTGAGGCGACATGCACAATTCAACATCCCTACGTCAAATCCAGTACGAACGAACTTCTCGAAGCTCACGTAGGTGCGATCCGCTGGGACAGGCAAAATCACTTCGGTGATAATGGCTCGATCGATGATTCCACGTCCCTCCAGCAGTTCGTCCAAGAGCACCGTCTGAAGTCGGCCGGCATACTGAGTCACACGGGCACCCAGAGCCAGGAACAGGGTGATCACATCGGACCATGGATGCGTACTGGCCAATGCACCGCCTACACTGGCTGCGTTGCGCAACAACGGCGAAGCAACCTGCCTCAGCATGGTCGCCACGATTCCGTCCAGGTAGCCGGCTGTCAGGGGAGATTCCAACAATTCGGTCAACGTCACGCCGGCTCCCATGACGAGTTCACCATCACGCATCTCGATCGATCGATTCGGAAGGTCGGCAAGATCAATGAGCATGATGATCTCGGGTGGGGCGAACAAGGCAACATCGACACCGCCGCCCACCAGCTTGGCGCTCTTACCACCTTCGTTTAGCAGTCTCCAAGCTTCTTCAATGCTTGACGGCCGTTGATAGGTTTGTACGCTTGTCACGGTCACCTCTCTTCATTCTTCGCATTATCCGCCGCCACGAAGACGGGCACAATCTTGAACTCTCTCACATCTACTAAGCCGAGATCCGTCAATCGAAGGACAGGGATCACGGGCAGCGCCAGGAAGTGGAAAGACATCAATGCATCATCAGCAGAACAGCCAAGATCCTTCAACTGCTGGTGCATCCGATCCGCTCGCTCGGCCACAACCTCGATCGGATCTTCCGACATCAATCCTGCAATGGGAAGGGGAATCTCTGCTAGCACACCATCTGCTCCAACCAGACACGTGCCCCCACCCATGTCTACCACCCGATTGACTGCAACCGCCATCATTTCTCGATCCGATCCCATGACCAGCAGGTTGTGGCTGTCATGGGCCACCGTAGATGCCAGACCGTATGGCTGAGTCAATCCATACCCCTTCACTAGGCCAACTGCGATGCGCCCACTGCCTGAGTGGCGCTCGACAACCGCCAAAATCGAGATTCCGGCTTCCATTGTTGGTTCCAGCATTCCATTGACAACGAGGACGTCCTCGATTACGCATCGTGTAAGCACCTGATTCTTGACGATCTCAATCACGCGACATCTTGCGCTTTCCCCGGACGTGGGAGCGGGAATGTGGAAATCGTCCGCTGTCACTTTCCTCGGGATCTTGACACTGTTTCTCGCAGATTCCGGATAGAGGAAAGGGGTTACGGGTGCAGACAGCACCCCATTCTCGGCAATTACCTCGCCCGCAGCCAGCACACAATCGATAGTCACCGACTCCAAATCGGACACGATGAGAACATCAGCGAATCGGCCAGGACCGATGCCGCCCACATCCCCCGCGACTCCAAAATGTTCAGCCGTATTGAGGGTGGCCATTTGAATCGCCGTCATCGGAGGGACGCCCTCGGCGATAGCTAATCGTACCACGTCATCCATATGACCGGAGCGCAATAGCGTGCCCGGATGGCGATCGTCGGTGCACAGCACAGTACGCCGTGCGTCAATGCCTCCCTCAGTAATGGCTCTGACTTGAGCCACCACGTTGTGCTCTGATGAGCCTTGACGCAGCATGGCAACCATGCCCTGACGCACCCGTGCGGCCACGTCTTCGGGCTGGTGCCCCTCGTGGCAATCGGAAGGACCGCCGACTGCATAGGCATGAAACGGGAGCCCCAAATCCGAAGCGGCGTAATGTCCACCGATCGTCTTGCCTGCTTTCAACGTCTCGGCAATCTCGGCATGAAGCGTCTCGTCTCCAGCTGCCACGCCAGGATAGTTCATCACTTCGCCCAGTCCGATGACGTTGTCCCATGCGAGTGCCTCGGCAACATCACTCGGACCAATCGTAGCCCCCGATGTTTCCAACCCTGGAGCAGCAGGAACACAAGACGGCACTTGAACGTAGATCTGCATCGGCG
>JAGLYB010000017.1 GCA_023132545.1 Candidatus Bipolaricaulota bacterium | reverse complement strand
GAGGCTGGATCACGTTCATCGAATCGCCTGGAAACGGGCGTATTGCCGTGCATATCCGGCAACCTGAGATGCCTCGATACAAGCAGGGCGCGCCGGTGATTGTCAATGTTTCGGGCTTCTTCACAGGGTCGTCCGGTTTCGACTTCGAATGGGAGCCCAATGCCGTGGGTGTGATCTACATTACCTATCTCTGGCCGGGAAAAAGCGATCTGCGTACGGGGCAATCGAGCGCTGGAGTCTTCGATTATGGCGGTCCTAACTGTCTGGCTGCATTGTGCGATGTGATACGTTTTGCCACTGGAGAGTCAGCCAATGTGGCAGGACAGTATCTTCATGAAATCGTTGACGTTGCTCCTCTCTATGAGGTGACTGGGCTTTACGCGTTTTCACATTCAGGGATCGTGGCAACCAACGTGCTGGCTCTTCATGGCGAGGCACTGTCCCGGGTGAAATTCTTCGTGGGTCGTGAGAATCCAACCATCGATGCCATGTATCCGCTTGAGCCTGGACATTGGGACGAGGTCACTGGACGACCGGTGCATAACCCGTTCTACGATCCAGCCGGATACACATCCACATCGATCCACAGCGACTACTCAACCGTGTATTGGTCGGATGACGAGGGATTGCCTGCGTTTCGAGTAGATCATGGCCCAGATTACCTTTGTTCGTTCAAGCACCCGAAGATGTGGGGCAAGGATTACTGGTCGACGGATCTTCTGCAAGCTCTGCTTGATAACGGATCCTTGACGCGTGAAACGTGGCCCCAGACCCTGGCTACTCCCGAAGAGGCCGCCCAAAACTGGCCCTATCGAACTACAGTGGACAATTACCCTCGCTTGGCGGAGGTTCTGCCCGATCTGAAGGTGATGCTCGTTTTTGCTGCTGCTGACCACGTGCAAACCGCCATCGACAAGCCACACATTCATCAGGCCTATGATGGGTTTCATGAGAGGGCCGGATTGTGGGTTCGATTGAACCCTGATCGAACCTACGTTGAAGCCTTCATGGGAGCGGGAATCGGGGACACCATTCCCGATAATGCCGCCAATACGGAGCCCTCGACGTGGGCTGTGATCCGCACGTGGGGTTACCGCACGCCGCCTATCAGCCTGAACAAGCAGGTCTCCCTTGCTGCCATTGCGGAGATGTGCGACCGTACGGTTTACGAAGTATGGGCGAACGACCTGTCGGCCGTTCTTCATGAGTATTGACTCGTCGATGCCCCAAGGAGGCTCTCAGTGAACGTTCGTTTCCCTGACGGTACATGCATTACGGCATCGTCTCTTAAGGTACGACAAGAAGATAACCCAGATCGCGATTTCGGCCTCTACATGGATCCCGCATGGGCTCCGACATGGGATGCCGAGATGATCGATTGGCCGGATTTTGGCTTGCCTGCTGACAAGGAAACGGCAGCGGGCCAGATCATAGCTGTTTTCGAACGTGCAAAGAACGGCGAACGCGGTGAGATCGGCTGCATCGGCGGCTTGGGACGAACGGGAACGGTTCTTGCATGCATGGCGATTCTGGCAGGAGTCCCGGCGGATGGTGCTGTGGAATGGGTCCGCACCCACTACGACCCAGGTGCTATTGAAACGTGCGAACAGGCAGAGTGGGTGCTTTGGTTCGGGCAATTCGTTCGGTTCCAATCCTAAGGGATGGCCTCTAGGCGGTGCTTTTCTTCTGGATTGCCTGACGACCATTGGCAATGTCTTGCAGCGTTGTGTTCTCAAAGAACTTGACTACGGCATCACGCGCCGGTTTCCACAAAGGATGCATGTCGCACTCTTTCTCGCAATTGCAAGGGGTCAGAAACAAAGGACAGTCATTCAGTACGTCAGGGCCATCCATGGCGAGCACGACATCCTGAATCGTGATGTCCTTGGCTGGCCGCGTAAGCAGGATACCGCCGTGCTTTCCACGAGCCGCGTGCACCAATCCGGCACGCCGTAATTGACCGACGATCTTCGCAAGCAAAGGATAGGGGACCGAGGCAGATGCTGCGATTTGCTTCGTCGAAACGGGATGTTCGGGCGGACAGAGTGCCACTTCCGCCAGCGCAAGAACAGCGTACTTGGCCGTTTTCGAATAGAGCATCGGCACCTCCTCTCACACGCGTCAAGAAGTGTAGACATCCCACGCCGAGAAGCAAATGCTTTATGAACTGCAAGAGACAACAAGTGATCTGCTATCGAAGCAACACTTCGATCTCGGAGAAACAGATAATAGAAGGTCTCGAATCAGATAAGGGATAGACGCACCACGATCTCTTCGTGTTCGACCTCTCCGGTTGGTTCGAATCCGAGCTTCTTGTAGAAGCCTTCGGGCCCACCATCCATGGGAACGTAGCTGGCTCCAAGAAAAGTGACGTTCGGCCTGGTCTTGACATAGTCGACCAGCAATGCGATGGCACGTTCCCCGAATCCCTTTTTCTGGTGAGGTCCGGCGATCATCAATCGCCACAAGAAGTACTCGCTCTTATCCGAATTGTCGTAGAGCATGACGAAACCGACTGGAGTTTCGTTCGCGTAGATGGCGCGGAACCAGGCTTTGTCTGAGAAATGCGCTTGGGCAATGGAAACGGCATTTGGAGCCACCATCTTCTGTTGATCATCTGGGAGCGTCTCGGAAAACTTGATGATGGAATATACGGTGTCCGCTGTGATCTCTCGCAGGCTAACATCAGCGTTTGCAGGAATGGTTTG
Organism: Candidatus Bipolaricaulota bacterium; assembly: GCA_023132545.1. Lineage (GTDB taxonomy): Bacteria > Bipolaricaulota > Bipolaricaulia > UBA7950 > UBA9294 > SPBW01. The sequence goes on along the minus strand of JAGLYB010000017.1, from coordinate 10,961 downwards.
AGCCTCGGTCATGAGTAGTCTCCTCGAAAGATTGTTGTGAATGAGTGCTCCAAGGATATCTCATGGCAGGACGCGATGCCTCGCGTAATGATTACGAGATCATCAGAATTCTACGAGCGTGGGTCGACTGCGGGGTAATCGGCTTCCCACTCTTCGAAGGCATCGGCCATCTGCGAGAAGGTTGCCCATTGGATTCGGCCGGCTGCGACCAACGGATCGATTACGTCGTCCAAGAAATCAGCCAACAACTCATACGGTGCATGTGGATCGCCGACGAATTCGCCTGGATGGACAGTGAAGTGGAAAACGTTGACGCGACCTGACTGAACTGCTTCCAGCGAAGCCAGCAACGAATCCTCGAGGACATCGAGCCATCCTTCCAGACCTTCCTCCTGTTTGATCAGGTTCTTGTTGGCGAAGACAACGGGGTCGATGATGCCTCCGGGCAAGAAGATGACGGAACCATCCGAATCATGAGTGGCAAACGCCGAGATATCCTCTCCGTTGGTTCCTCCAGCCGGTTGCCAAGGATGAATGCCCATGAGCAATTCTGGGGTAGACTGAGTATTGGGATTCTTCCAGTCCGAGTTAATGGATAGACCTGCGTTTGCTGCAGCTTGCAGAACCTGTGGGTACAAATTACCCCCGCTCCAGTAGCGAATTGGGTCCTCTACACCGGAACGATGGATGAACTCGATTTGTTCCTGCATGACGGCCGTCCATACGTCAGGAGATAGGTTCTCATCGCCATTGCCGAGGTGCACGTTCTCGTGGAAGTGAAGGCCGATCTCATGCCCGCTGTCCTCGAAGTCAGACAGGATGGTATTTTCGAAACGAATGGCGGATGTTGTGAACGCGGTTTGGGCTTGAACCGTCAACAGTCCGCCATGTTCCTCGACTGTCGCAGCCAGGTTCAGGAGATCTTCGACATGGCGTTCGAAATTGGGGCGGCGGTTGTAATCCATCTGATTGGGATCGAGCGTTCTGGACCTGGCTCCCGTTTCGATGGCGATCGGACTGACTTGAGCACCGAAGGGTTCAATGTGAACGCCGATGCCGAACAGGAGTACGGGCTGGTCGCCAGCTGGTTCCGGCTGGGTTGTCATTCCCAGAAGCAGGAATAACAGAAGAAACAATCCGAGAGATGGAACGATCGAGTACATGAGTTTGCAATGAGTGCATGGTGAGAAACGATGAACCATGATTCCTCCTTGTGGATCGTGGACTCTCAATCTACGGAACAGAGGAATGAATGTTCCCAGAATTCAGATACGGTTCTCTTGTTAAGCAATTCTGGTTCACGATCAATCGCGTCGACCGCGAACCCGAATCCTGAAATCTCGATTTGGGTGGTGCTATTCCGTTTCAGCTTCCTTAGCTTCTTCAACCTCTTTAACCTGAGACGGCTCCGAATCGGACTCTGAATCGTCTGGCGCGTCTGGTTCTTCCACAAGTTCATCGAGAGCTGTTTCCATTTCGTCCAAAGGAAACAGACCGCTTCCGCCGAAACGAATCATCAGGCTTGCTGTTAGACCGCCGAAAGTGCGAGGTGGCCCTGCGAACTCGGTCTCTTCAAAGGTCCACTTATCTGCGAGTGTCCACAGGAACCCCAACTGGAATCGTGCCCACATCCAGGAGTAGGGTTTGGATTCGAATGCGACGTAGGGTTGTACGACATAGAACTCCTTGCTCATGGACGACAAGAAAGGATTGGCAACTGCATCTTCGAAGGTTTCCGGCAGATTGCTGATGAAGCGCAGATCGAGACTCCCGAAACCGAGCATCGTACCGAGCACGACGGTGAAGTCATCGTCGCTGCGAACGGCCTTCTCGATCATCATGCCGCCATATCCCATGTTCAATGAGACACTGCGAGATTCGGACGCCGACATCGTATCGCCGCCAATATAAAAGCCACCGATGCGGAGTCCATCGAGTGCTCCGCCATATCCGCCGCCGCCATTGGCAAACAGAACTTGACTGATCTGTGGATAGCCGGCGTCGGTGATGGCGCCGTTGAGATCCTCAAAGTCGAGAAACAGCAATGTAGGCATGGGACCGCCGCCGCCAACATATTGGTCTTCGAACTCTCCGAATTCTGCGACCTCTTCGAGTTCAGCGAACTCTCCGAGTTCGGCGGGCTCTTCATCTGCGAACCCAGAAAATAGTACAAGGCACAGCAAGAACATCAGAATCAATGTGATTTTCATGATCAGTCAACCCTCCCGAATTTGTTAGCTAGTTCTACTGCATTTCGAGACAGCTAGCCAACGGCATGTTGGATGTATGCTGGATAGTCAATCGGCGTGGTTGGGAGGCATGGGAAAGCGTGTCGTGTTGAAAAAGAGGAAGGGGCGCCTAGTTCAGGCGCCCCATTAGGGAGGGGGGAGGTAGTACGGAGGCTACTCTGCTGCTAGTGCATCGACGGGATTGAGTCGTGATGCTCGCCAAGCCGGCCATACGCCGGATAGTGCTCCAAGCACGAAGGAAAATACGAGCACCCCTCCGACAAGCCAACCATCGATAACGGGAGAGAACGAACCGACGCCCAAACCGGGGCCAAGCAGCCGCGTACCGACTAGGCTGAGAATGCTTCCCAGAATCAACCCAAGAACCCCTCCGATGAGACCCATCAACCCCGAATCAATGAGGAACAGCGTCATCACTTGTCCGTCACGGGCACCAATGGACTTGAGAATTCCGATCTCCCGAGTTCGTTCGAGTACAGACGTGTACATGGTATTCATCAGCCCGACAGCGCCAACGATCAATGCAACGGCAGCGATGCTGGCGAGAACGGTCTCGATCAGGCTGAGCGCACCCTGGATCTCATCCGCCACTTCTTGAATCGAGATGGGTGTTCCCGAGGCCCCTTGCTGCCCGATGGCCACGTTGAGGGCGTCCTTGGTTTCGCTGATGGATGCACCTGCTTCGACACGCGTGATCGTTACCGACAACCTAGAACGTCCGGTAAGTATGTCGGACGCTCGCTCGTTGAGGACGAACAGGGAATCGTCGGTATTGGTCAATCCACGTAGGACCAAGTCTGCTGATCCTCCGGTTGCCAGGCTCTGGGACAAAGCTTGATCGCCCATCGCGGAACCTTCCCCATTTTCTTCATCCGAGCTTTGGCCATTTGGCTCCAGGATGCCGACAACGGTAAACGGGATGCCGGCGATGGATATGGGATCCCCAACAGCCATCCGTAGCGTTTCGGCGGATCTTGCGCCAACGATTACTTGATTCTCAGTTGTATTGGTGAAGAAGGTTCCAGTCGCGATTTCGAATCCTCCAAGAACAGAAGGGAATGCGTCAAGGAAGTCGAGCGACGGTGTCGAGACTCTCAGGAAGCCACTGGTTGTGATGGTGTTCACAGGTTGAATCTGACTGCCCAGCGTTCCGGCTTCGATCAGCTGAGGAACTTGTGTGAGAAGCAAAACCGTGTCCAGACCTGAGGTGAGGGATATACCCTCTTTCGTTTGCTCAGCTCGATGTTCCAACGTGTCGTCTTCGGATGTGGATGCGCCCAAGCTCTCTGGAGAGAACGTTCCAGGAACGCTGCTGCTGGAGGACGGTTGTGTAGGAGGCATTCCGCCTCCCGCGCGACCAGCTCCAGAGCCAGGCACGAAGCCGCCAGCGGAGGACCGAGCTGCGCCAGCCATGTTCGCTGGCGCAATCAAGATAATGTCGTAGCCGATGTCTTCGAATTGTTGCAACACAGCTTCCTGAACACCGGTTCCGATGGAAAGCAGGGCGACCACAGCAGTTACGCCGACGAGGACGCCGAGAATTGTCAACCAAGATCGTGTGCGTCGGCTTCCGATGTTCTTCAAGGCAAGACGAAAAAGATTCAGCTTCATCGCGCCACCTCCTGAAACTGCTGCGACTCAACTTGCCCATCCCGCAAGTAGACCACCCTATCCGCCATATCGGCGATCTCAGGATTATGCGTAACTACGAGAACGATCTTGTCGTTGTCAGTGAATCTCCTCAGAAGCTTGAGAATGCGCTCTCCTGTTGTTGTATCCAGATTTCCGGTTGGCTCGTCTGCCAGGATCATGGTCGGATCGTTGACGAGAGATCGGGCAATGGCCACGCGTTGTTGCTCTCCTCCGGATAGTTTGGCAGGACGGTGCGTCATTCGCTCCTTCAATCCGACCAAATCCAATGCCTCTCTGGCTTGAGCTTGGGCTTGCTTTGCTGTTGTATTTCTGAGCAGCAAGGGCAGCGCCACGTTCTCCAGCGCGGTGAGATTTCCTACCAGGTTGTATTTCTGGAACACAAACCCGACTTCGGAGGATCGGAAATCAGCTCGCTCTCGAGATGAAAGCGTCGTTAGATCCATTCCTCCATATTCAACATGACCGGATGTAGGAACATCGAGACAGCCGGCCAAGTGCATCAACGTGGACTTCCCGGATCCTGAATGCCCCATGATGACAGAGAACTGTGCCGGAGGAAGCTCTAAGCTCACCCCACGCAACGCGCGAACTTGCGTTTCTCCCATCTGATATGTCTTGTGTACGTCGTTCAGTACCAACAAGATGGCCTCCTACGGCTTATAGATGAATTCGATTAGCTCGGTCTTGCTGAAACTCCGCATCATTTGATGATCATCGCTTGCTCCTTCTTCCGGCAATTCGTCGCTTTCGTATTCGAGCTGCAGGAAAGGAAAGAGGGGAAGAAGGTTTCGAATGGCGAGATCGACAGGCATGGCGAGATTGACGCGGACGTTGGTGAAATCGGCGTGTGTATAAGTCGCATACACAACATCGAGTCCAGCGATATTCCCGGAGTCCCCTGCAACAAGGAATCCACCATCCGGCAAGACGTATTCACGATTGGGTTCGAGAATCTCATTTTCTATCGCTGTCAGCGGTGATAGGTCTACAGTCCCGCCTGTGGCTGTTGGCACGCGGAAGCCCAAGCCACGTAGCGCAATTCCAAAAAACGAGATGGTGACGCTGTCCAGCGGAACGATATTCGTACTGGATGACTCCATCCGATACATGCCGTTCTCTTCTGGAATGATTTCCGTTGTTGTGATCGAGTACCCCTCGATACCTTCGCGAGATACCCTGTATGAGTATTTTAAGTATCCGCCTGTGTAACCAGTGCCAGCGAACAGATCAACCTGAGAAGTTCGGCCGCCTTGTTCTCCAGCATCCTTGGGATCAGTTTCTTGTGCCAGCCCTTCTGTTGCTCCGACTGATGCGAGCGCACCGACCAGGAACAGGGCGACGGCAATTCGAAAGAGGTTCGTTCGTTTCATCAATGTCCTCCTGCTAGCCTTCATGAATTCGAGGAGCATTCAACTCCTCATGCTGTGAACTGTAATGGCGAGTCTTGACGACCGTTGGCCAAACGTGTGGCAGAAATGTGAAGGCATCGTCTTGCCTATTGCCCGAGACCAGTTGGATGGGATCCCTACTGCCCTCGCAGAGTACAGCGGAGTAGATTCCCGAAGGGGTTTTGTGAACGGTCGAAGAGCTGCGGTGTCCTTCTGAACGCGGTAAACTCCACAATACATCATGCCTAAGGTCCCATTCGAAGAGGTTGTTGGATTTCACGGGCACGTCTGTCCCGGATTGGCCATTGGCTATCGCATGGCGCTGGCGGGTCTGGCCGCATTGAAAGAAATACGGGCGAAGGACGAAGAACTTGTTGCCATTGTTGAAAACGATGCCTGTGGTGTGGATGCGCTTCAATTTCTAACGGGATGCACGTTCGGCAAGGGCAATCTTATTTTTCATGACTACGGGAAATCCGTGTACACGCTGTACTCTCGTCGAACAGGGATCGGCGTTCGCATCGCTTGGAACGAGCTGCCTGTCCCAGAAAGGGTTGGCGGAGATCGAGACGCCCGCGTTCGTTGGATTCTGGGGGCGCATGAGGAAGAGATCGTAAGCGTTCGAGCAGTGACTATCGATGAACCTGCGAAGGCGCGCATTCATGAGTCTGTTCGATGCGATGATTGCGGAGAACGTGTGATGGCAACGCGTGTTAAAAAATCCGGGGAGCGAAGGCTCTGTATCCCGTGCTGGGAGCAAGAGCATGGGAACCGGACACCGTAGGTTCCAGCATCGCCCGAACGGTTGCTGCCATTTCTTAATGAACGTCCAGACTGCTGCGATTAGGCTCGCGTTCGGATATTCCGAATGCGCACACGGTAGTCACACTTCTCGCACTCCAGGTAGACGGGGATGAACATGATGCGGCGTATGTATCCTGACGGCGTTGTTGACATCCGCACTGAGGACGACATGTCCGCTCGTTCTTGGTAGAAGCTTTCATCCGATGCGATCACCTTGTGCAAACGCCCGCCGCATTCTGGACACTTCCTGGGCTGTATCAGACGTTTTAGCCAGTCCATCCTGATCACCTCGCTCCATGATAGGGGAAGTCTATCGGATAATCTCTGTAAAATCATGAACTTTACAAGAACAAACGGGAGCTTGTGCGAGGCTATGGTTTGTTCTCAAACCCGCATGAAGTTGAGAACCGGTTCTTGTCAGCTATACTGTGCTTCATTGTCGACGCACTGTACTGGCAAGTTGCTCTGTGAAATGCGCCACCACCGGCGTGCCAAAGGAGGAGTGAAATGACCACAATCGAATCGAGAAAGCATGTGGGCTTCTTGCTCCTGGCGTGCGTGTGGCAACGCAGATCTACCCAATCTCAGTAACGCCCAGGCGTACTTATCCAAGAACCCCACTCCATCCAAGTCTTCATCTCCGGCCCTGTTTGTCATGAATTGGGGCCAGTGAGTTCAGCAGCAAGGAGTCATCATGAAATCATCCCAGAAACACGATTGGATCATTCGCCCGGCGACGCACGAAAACATCGACGGTGTGTGTGAGATCATCAACGCCTATTCACTCGCTATTTTTGGCATCAGTAATGATGCCAAGCGCAACGTCGAACTTACGTGGGGGCAGCCAGGGTTTCAGCTGGAAACGGACACACGCGTGGCGGTCCACACTGATGGCCGGATCGTCGGTTATTCCGAAGTTGGGGACACCGAAGAACCGCACATCAAGATCTGGAGCTGGTTGCGGGTTCATCCAGAATTCAGAGGGCAAGGACTAGAGGACGAGTTGCTCTCCTGGATCGAGGACCGAGCTCGCGATGCCATCGTCAAGGCTCCTCCGCAGGCTCGGGTTGTCGTTACGCAGGGGATCCCGGATGAAGACACGGCGGTACAAGCACTATTCAGAGAGCGTGGCTTCAGTATCATCCGCCATTTCTGGCGGATGACCATCGAGCTGGTGCACGACATTCCCGAGCCGGTCTGGTCGGACGGAGTTACGGTTCGAACGTTCGTGCTTGAGGAGGATTTGGAAGAAACGGTTCGCGCCTTTCGGGATTCGTTCCAGGATCACTGGGGGCACATCGATAAACCGTTCGAAGAAGAACTCAAGCAATGGGATCACTGGATTCGCAACGATGAAGAATTCGATCCCACGCTGACGTTTCTTGCCGTTGCAGGTGATGAGATCGTGGGCCTTGCGTCGTGCGATCCCAAGTTCTCTGAAGACCCCGAGATGGGGTTTGTCGATGTGCTTGGCGTACGGCGTGCTTGGCGTCGTCAAGGCATTGCGCTGGCGTTACTTCATCATGCCTTCCGCGAGTTCAAGAAGCGAGGACAACAACGCGTTGGCTTGGGTGTCGATTCGACCAGCCTTACCGGAGCCCATCGCCTGTACGAAGAGGCAGGAATGAGGTCAACGCGGCAGACCTCCGCGTTTGAGAAGGAGCTGCGAGCGGGCGTTGACCTGAGTCTACAAACGTTGGATGGTGACTCCGCTTCGTAGGGCGTCGATGACGGTGTAGCCCAGGTATCTGAGAGTCGGGGGTCCACAAACGCAATAACGAGGCGCTCCAACGAGGAGCACTTCGTTCGAGCGATTGTGTTGGCTAGAGCTCGTCTTCCAACAACCCAGCTAGGATCTCGCTAATCTCAAGGAAACTGAGCGGATCGAGCTCGGCTTGCAGCAGCCTGCCAGTGGCATCGTAGCGATAGGACCAGCCATCTCTTGCCACGATGCTTCCTTCATGATTAATTACGAAAGCACCATAGAAAGCGGTTCGGTATTGCATGGGAAGTGCCTCATCCCAGATGATGGGAAACGAAAGGTCCAATTGGTCAAGTGACGTGGGCGTGTCCGGGCTCAATAACGAGAGATCGGTGGCAACGAGCAAGATCTCGAAACCAAGGTCGTCCGGCCATTGGATAGCCTCCTCGATGATCTCCTGAGTTCGTTCGATTGCCAGCCAGGCACCACGTGTCTTAGGTTGCCCAAATCCGAAGAAGCAATCGGAATCCCCGCTCCACTCTGGCTGGGAGCAGTAGTCGATATGCTCGGGGTACAGTTGGAACATGGGGGCGAAGAGCAGCAGGATCGGTTGGCCCACGTACTTTGAGAGGTCGATCTTCTCGCCAGTGACTGTGTTTACCGTGAAAAGGGGGGCCGGATGACCGACTTGCAGAATCGGCAGTGGCTCCAGGCTCACATCGGAAGAGGCCAGTTCGATCAAGCGACCATCTGATGAGACATCAATGAGCTCATAGAACATGTTGTCGATTTGAACGATACCGGGTTCTAGAAATGGAGACTCCTGAAAAAACCATTCCGGCGAGCTGAAGTCTAGACATAGCACTCCGTCGCCATCGTTATCGATGCCGATAGCCAGGTTCTCGAAGTCGTTGAATAGCCCATCTGAGTCCAGGTCCGAGAGCCAGATAGTATGCAGCGCGGGTCCGATCTGAATCAGACCCTTGCGTGTGCAGAAGCCGATGTACAGAAGATCCCAGTTGCTGCCGAACTTCGTTACTTGGATACGCAGCACATAGGGAGATGTGTAGTGAGCACCATCTTCCCAATAGGACACCGTGATCTCTCGGTACCACGCGCGACTATGCTGCGACCATATTACGTCAGGCGTTGAGGCCCCATCATCATACAAATCCTCGTTGTTGTTGGCGTCGATCCAAAGAAGAGGTTCGGGGCCCAATCGAACAGCAATGCTAATGAGGGTGTCTGCACCGTTCCCGAGTTTGATAGTGCCATACTGGATGTCCTCGCCAACCGGTGCGTAGATGAGATCTTCACGAGGCGTATCATAAAGCGAGATGATGTGGAGCTCTCCGCCTCCGATTCCAATAGATTCGACGGTTTCCCCAAGTAATCCGATGTACGTCTCCTGGGCTGCAGCGGTCAACGCGAACAGGCCTACCGCGAATAGGGCAAGCCTAGCGGCAATCTGGATTCTCTTGCTCATTGAGCCTCCAATCTGACGTTACTTCGTGATGCAGTAAGCCTCAGTATACAACACACTATATGAAAAAAACGTGAACGCAGAAAGCGGTACCCATGGTTAGCATCAGAACAATGAGATACGATGACGCACCATGGCGACTCTGAACCGTAAAACCTCGAAGCTAAAGATCGGTCTGGCCCTAGGTTCCGGCGGTGCCCGCGGGTCTGCTCATACGGGCGTACTCAAGGTGCTGGAGGCCGAGGGCATTCCTATCTCTGTTGTGGCCGGCTCAAGCATTGGATCACTGATTGGGGCTGCGCTGGCCGTCGGAATATCGACGGAGCAGGTTGAAGAGGAATGGCTGGCGACAGGCGCACGACGCGTTTTTCGTAGCTTCCTTCCCACCTTCCCTCGAGCAGGACTCAGTTCAGGCAACGAACTGAAGAAATATCTGGCTCAACTACTGGGGGATACTCACATCGAGGATCTCGACATTCCCTATGCAGCTGTTGCTTGTGATATTGATACGGGTGAGTCTGTGGTGTTGACCGAAGGTTCGTTGGTTGATGCAGTTCGCGCATCGACGGCCATTCCCGGTATTTTTCATCCGGTGCGGTTGGGAGGACGTCTGTTGGTGGACGGTGGATTGGTCGAGCCGGTGCCTATTCATGTTTGCCGCGAATTGGGAGCTGATTTCGTTATTGCAGTAGACATCACGCCCAAGCCGGTACTGACCACGCCCAAGGGACGCAACGTGTGGAATCGCATTGGCGATCAGCTCAAGGAAGGATTATCTCAACCGGCCTGGGTTCCCAGCAGTCTTACCGAAATGCTGGAAGCAGCTTTTCGCGAAAAGCCGGAGTCGGAGAGACCCTTGCCCGGACTGTATAGCATCCTCAATCAGTCAATTGCCATTCTTCTTCAGGAGGTTCTACGCCAGAAGCTGATTCTCTCGCCACCCGATGTCCTAATTCAGCCGAATCTTTCGCTCACCATGATGAGCTACCTTCGTGCCGAGGACGGCATTGCGGAAGGAATCCGTGCTGCCGAAGCTGTCTTGCCTGAACTGCGTCAGAGGCTAGCGGAAAGTTCCGCCGGCTAGAAGACGTACGGCTTGTTGGCAGGTGTGAACGTGCGGCATGATCAGTTCGAGGTGACACGATGCTGCGAACGAACAATCACATTCTTGGCTTGCTGGCTCTTATATTTCTCCTTTCGTCTGCATGGGGAGTTCTTGCCGCAGACGCACTTCCAGACGTAGTGGTGTTCTATCGTGAGGAATGTAACGATTGCCGCCACATGGACGATCTGTTGGAAGAGCTTCAAGAGCTGTATCGTGGGTTGGTCATCGTTCATATCGAAGAACAAGAAACTGGGGCAGCAGATCTGATGTGGTCACTGTCCACCAAGTACGGGATCTTTCCCGCCACGTTCCCGATTATCTTTGTCGGTGATCAAGGCATTGTCGGGATCGGACGGGATAAGGAATTGTTACTGCGATCCACGGTGCGTAATTGCGTTTTCAATGGATGTGACTCTCCGATTGCGAGAATCAACGAAAAGCCATTCCCATGGATCACGTTGGCTACCATCCTCGTTGTTGCTCTCGTCCTCTCTGTGTGGCTGCTGCAATGATTCGCCGTGTCGCAGTGGGCCCCCGCAGCATTCTGTATCTACTTGTTGGATTGGTGTGGTGCGTG
>JAGLYB010000168.1 GCA_023132545.1 Candidatus Bipolaricaulota bacterium | reverse complement strand
AATCGCTGATGCCAGCCTCTCCCCACGATATCTGAACCTTGGACAACAACCGCTCCAACCAGCGGATTGGGATTGACGGCTCCTTCGCCCTTGACGGCCAGCTCTAGGGCGAGGGCCATGAAGTCTTGGTCAGTCAAAGGCACGCCTCTCGCAACCTCTGAATGGCAGCGGTTCGGTCGGGCATGCCGAAGATGGCCGAACCGGCAACGGCGATATTGGCGCCCGCTTGAGCGACGGGTCCAATGGTTTCCGCGTTGATGCCTCCGTCGATGGAAATCTCTATGTCGCGTGTGCCGATCAATTTCTTGAGCGAGCGGATTCTCGACAACGACTCCGGAAGGAATGCCTGTCCTCCGAAGCCGGGTTCAACACTCATCACCAGAACCATGGAAACCCGGTCAAGGTACGGCTCGATCGCCTCCAGCGCAGTTCCCGGTTTGAGCGTAATGCCGCATCGTGTTTCACACTCAGAGATGATGTCGAACATGCGAGAGGGGTCGGGCTGGGTTTCAATATGGAAGAGGATGACGTCATCTGGCTGCGTCACAAACTGAGGAGCATAGGCCTCGGGATGATCGATCATGAGATGAATGTCGAATGGAATACGCAGCTTGCTGCGCAATGCATTGACGACGGGAGGACCGAATGTCAGGTTGGGCACGAAGTGCCCGTCCATGACGTCCCAATGGAATCGATCCACCAAGGGCTCGACTGACAGCGCTTCGTCCAGCAAGCGCGAAAAATCCGCGGATAGGAGGGACGGTGATAGCTTCATCTGCGGCGATTCACTGACAACAACATCAGCAGCTGGAGTCCGGCCATGGCTGCGGCGGCCACGTAGGTTAGGGCGGCAGCAAACAGGACTTCTTTCACGCTCCCCAACTCCTCTTCGTTGACGATGGCTGTTTCACGTAATGCGACAATCGCTCGGCGGCTGGCATCGAATTCGACGGGTAGTGTGATTAGTGTGAACAAGACGGCTGCTGAAAAGGCAATGATGCCAAATGTCACCAGCGAGGGTATGCTGGCGAACAGTCCCAAGAAGAACAGCGGGAATGCCAATTGAGATCCGAATTTAGCGATTGGGACGATAGCCGTTCTCAGCGAAAGAGGTGCATAGTTTTGCGCATGTTGAATGGCGTGGCCAGCTTCGTGAGCGGCCACTCCGATGGCGGCAAGGGACGATGAGGCCGGGGCTGACAGGCGGAGAACTTTCTTCGTGAGGTCGTAGTGATCAGACAGCTGGCGCTGGCTGGGCTCAATGGTGACATCGGTAATCATGGCACCAGCCAGAATCCGTTCTGCTGTCTGCTGTGCCGTGATGCGATTGAAAGCGTCCACCTTCGAGTACTTGGTATAGGTTGAGCGTACCTTCCACTGAGCATAAGCGGCCAGGATGATAGCTGGTAGTAAAATGAGAATCGTCGGACCGAATACGAACATAGATCCATCTCCCCCTTTCTAAGGATCAGCGACCCAGTATACGTGTGCTGAAAAGACGCCACAACAGCGCCTTGTGATGAAGAAAACCAGCCATCAGACTGGCGCCGACAACATCGGCGATGAAGTCGAGAACGCTCGCATCCCGCGTTGGGACGAAGGCTTGATGCCACTCATCAGAACCTGCAAATGCAAGCGTCAGTATCCAGGCCAGCAGCAGACGTCGGCCGGAGGCGTACCATGCCAACAACATGAACAAACCAAACTCCGCCAGATGGAGCAGCTTGTCGAAATGAGGGAACGGAAGTTCCCCTGCACCGATCGGCTGATGCGATACGTATCCGATTCCGGCGGCATACATCGCGAGTAGGATGATCCAGGTCCATTGTTTCATAGTTTATCGGTGAGAGAGCCGGTAAGCCGGATTCTGTCGTGAGGGAACATCTGTCTATGCAGCCTACCCGAAGGCATCAGGCGGGTCGCCTTCAAACGCCTTCCTATTTGGCCTTGCTCC
>JAGLYB010000167.1 GCA_023132545.1 Candidatus Bipolaricaulota bacterium | reverse complement strand
CTTCTACCAAGGAACTTGTTGACCGACCAATCTTCAACGAGTTCCCACTTACAACGAAACATCCAGCGAGTTCCCGTTCCCCTATTCCTGAGGTTCCGAAAGAACCCAATCGTACTCGCGCATGGGAAGCAACAGAAGATAGCTGAGAGCGATGGCTAACATGAGTGCAGACAGCCAGATCAACACACGGTCTACACTGGAACTGTCGACCAACGCCATGACGACGGCAAGAGACACCGGTTGCAGGACTCCTCCCAAGAAGGACTGGATCCCATTGACTCGACCCCTGATCTTAGAAGGGAGCATTTGCTGAATGAGCGTGTTCTTGTACACGTTCCTCCCTGAAACGCCGAATCCGAACAGGAAGAACACAATCAGGGCGACTGCTGGAGCCATGTGAATTCCCAACGCGAGGAATGCCAATGAGAAAAGGATGGTTCCGCCAATCCACATTGGAACCTTGGGCCACTTTGTGCCGATGGACGAAGCCAGCAAGCTCCCTGCCAGTACCCCGCCAACAGACAGGCTTTGAAAGAAACCATAGCCTTCCGAACCCATTCCGACGGCGGCAGAGACAATGGGAGCGACAAAGAACAACGGTGCAAACACGAGACCACTGAGGAAATCGAGTGGCACCACCCTACGCAGGATTTTCTCTCGAGCGATGTACTGGAAGGTACAGCGAAGATCACGAATTGGTTGCCAGCGATGCTTTTTCTGTTCCGCATGAGGAGCACCGGCACTTCTCGGCAGGAAGAGGGCGGCAACAGCTCCAACGACGTACATGATGCCGTTGAACAGGAAGATGGGAGCAGGGCCCCAAAGTACAAGAACCACACCGCTCAAAGCGGCTTCGATCAAATTGTCTGCCATCCCCCAAGAACTGAGCAAGCCGTTGACGCGAACGAGATGGGCCTTGGGTACGACGTCAGGAAGCAATGAGGTGAATGCCACAGTAATCGGTGTTCCCAAGACTGCTTCGCCAATCAAGAAACACAAAAGATGCCACATTCTGAGCGATCCGCTTCTTGAGAAGGCGAAGATGACGAAACACAGCAGCGCCAACAACGCGTGCAGGTAAATCAGTAGATCTCTGCGATTGAAGCGATCGACAATCGAGCCGGACACTAAGCCGGCCAATGCCGCACATAACGTCCAGATTCCTCCCAATCCGGCGACAGACAGCGCGGATCCCGTGATGGACAAGCCGGTCCAGAACACGACAATCTGTGTGAAGATGTCTCCTGCATTCCCCAGCGCCGTGCCAATGAGAAATGGGACAAGTCTCCGATTAGGTGATTGCTGGCATGCATTGTTTATTGTCAATATCCATCCTGCCCGCTCGCCTTATAAGCTCGTGTACGACATTCTATGAATCTTACGGGGTTAATTGAGGAATGCAACTGTGCCTAAGATTGAAATCCAGTCAGGGTTTCGCTACAATTTCGTTGGGTGGTGAGATGGTCAAGAAACCTCTAAATGTACCGGCGTATGAAGCCGATCAAATCAAAGTTCTAGAAGATCTCGAACCAGTACGCCTACGTCCTGGGATGTACATTGGCAGTACCGGGCAGAGCGGATTGATGCATCTCATCGAAGAGGTCATCGATAACAGCATTGACGAAGCCCTGGTTGGCGCCTGTACCGAGATTTCTGTCATCGTACACAGCGATAACAGCGTGACTGTCGAAGACAATGGCCGCGGAATGCCTGTTGGCATCCATACCGAGAGCGGAATTCCCGCTCTTGAGCTGGTTATGACCACGCTACACGCCGGCGGCAAATTCGATAACAAGAGTTACCACGTTTCCGGTGGGCTTCACGGCGTTGGCGTATCGGTGGTCAACGCGCTTTCCGAGATGCTGCTTGTCGAGGTTCACAAAGAAGGATCCATCTATCGACAGGAATTCTCTCGGGGAGAGAAGCAGACGGAGCTCGAAGTTGTCGGCAGCACGAAGAAGAGGGGCACTCTAACCACCTTCTTGCCGGATTCCGAAATCTTCGGAGAAATCAAGTATAACTTCCCAAAACTGTCACACAGACTTCGCGAACTCTCCTATCTGAATGGTGGATTGAAAATCACCTTGGAGAACGAAGCTGCCGGCGTGAAGCGCACGTTCCAGAACAAGGGAGGCATTGCCTCGTTTGTCCAGGAGCTGGCCGAGAAGAAGGAACCGATCCATCCCAAGCCGATCTATATTCAAGGGAAGGATGCAGGCCTCGAGATCGAAATCGCCATGCAATGGACCGGCGCCTACGACGAATCGATCCACGCCTTTGCCAACAACATCAACACAGTCGACGGCGGAACCCATCTTACCGGGTTCAAGTCCTCGTTGACGAAGTTCATGAACGAGTATGGCCGAGACAAGAAGATTCTGAAGAAAGATGATTCCAACCTTCGGGGAGAAGACATACGGGAAGGTCTTGTTTGTATCATCAGCATTAAGATTCCCAACCCTGAGTTCGAAGGTCAGACCAAGACCAAGCTTGGGAATCCTGAAGTAGCTGGGATCATTGGCAGTATGCTCCAAGAGCAGCTGGGGCTGTTCTTCCAGAAGAAGCCCAAGATCGCACGCATGGTGATCGAGAAATCAGTCAGTGCGAGCCGTGCACGCCAGGCGGCAGCCAAAGCGCGCACCATGGCGCGGCGGAAGGGGCCGCTGGCTTCGAGCGCCTTGCCGGGGAAACTGGCCGATTGCTCGAATCGGGATCCTGAATTCAGCGAGTTGTTCATTGTTGAGGGTGATTCGGCAGGTGGCAGCGCCAAGCAGGGCCGTGATCGCAAGTTCCAAGCGATTCTTCCGTTGCGCGGGAAGGTTCTCAACGTCGAGAAAGCAGGATTGGCCAAATTGCTCGACAACCTGGAAATCAAGGCAATGATTACGG
>JAGLYB010000166.1 GCA_023132545.1 Candidatus Bipolaricaulota bacterium | reverse complement strand
TGCGCTCTTCCTGGGCATGCTTGAGCTTTTCCTGGAGCTTCTCTCGCTGCTTGTGAACGATCGAATCCTGAAGCTGAACCTGCTCCTTGTTGAGGCGCTGGTATTCAATGGCAGCGTCACGTTCGGTCTGCAACGCGACCAAGCGTCTTCGACGCTCAGCGAGAATCACGCGATGGGTATTCAACTTAGACTTGACATCTTTGAGCTCGGAAATGGCTTTGTTGCGCTGATCGTCGTAGGCGGCGATGCCGCTGATTTCGTCAATGATTTCGCGGCGGCGCTTGGGTGTGCGGCGAACGATCTCGGTGATACGTCCCTGTGCGATCAACTGCTGGCCATTCGGATCGATCTTGGCAGCTTCGAGAAGCTTTTCCAGATCGGCGCGAGAACACGCTTTTCCCATGAACGTGTAGGTCGAAGACTTGCGTGTGATTCGCCGACCGATGGTAATCTCCGGAGTGGGTTGCCCGTTCTCGAGAAACGCGTCAAACAGGCCTTCGCTGTTGTCGAGATACAGAAGTACTTCAGCGGAATCGGCCGCGGGATAGCGATCCCCACCATTGAAGATCAAGTGCTCGAATCGATCGGCGCGAAGATCTGATGAGCGCCGGCCCATCACAAAGCTAACGGCATCGAACAAATTTGATTTGCCCGATCCGTTTTCTCCTACAATGGCGGTCATCCCTTCAAAGAAAGGGATCACGGTTTGTTTGCGGAAAGATTTGAATCCGGTCAATTCCACTTTCGTTATGCGCGTCATCGACGGGATCTCGCTTTGCGTTTCTGCTGAGGGAACAAATCGAGCTGTGCTAAAGACGTATCGGAAAGGGGGACTTGCTGCTCCAGAAATTGCTCGATCTTGTAGCGATTATAGTCGTTGGGCTCCGAGGTTCCATCTTCCCAACGCATGATGGAAGGAATGGAAACACCGAGTTGAAGAGCGATCGCTCGCTTGCTCCACCCGTTTCTTATTCGGAAGTTGTTCAATCGTCTCCCTAGTTGATCCATCCAGAGCCCCTCCATCAGTTTACCAATATAACTTTTGTTACACTCGGCTGCAAAGAAGAGAGGGGCGATTAGGCCCCTCTCGAGGAAACGTCCCCTCATCCATTCATCTCATCGCGGGTCTAGTTGTTGCCCAGGAATCCCCAAATTAGCGCGCCTACCCCTGCGAGCAGTGCGACGATTGAGATGAAGTAGAGCGTATCGATCTGAGATTGTATGTCCACGGACTCAAGTGCCAGCAGACGAAGATCATACTCAGCCAGCACCTCTCGGTTCGCGGCGATCACGGATTCGCGCGTAGCCATCATCTCCTCGGATAGCCCGACGATGGCGTAATCGAAGCCTTCCATCTTGGAGCGGTTGTTGTCGATTCGAATCGACAACGCGGCCATGGAACGTTCCAGATCGATCACTTTCTTTTTGAACGATCCTACGTCTTCGTCTTCCAGGGCTTGGACGCGAAGGCTGAGGTCGTCCAAAGTGATCGAGAACAGTGAGATGTCGGCTGCGAAGCTGTTGCGCAATGCGTTGATGTCTCCATAGACGGATACTTGGAATGCAGCAAAGGCTTCCTTGAACACAGCGTAGTCAGCGATCAAGGCATCAAATTCCTCGCGAAGCATGCCCAGTTCAGCATCTGTACCCATAAGGAGGGCACTCAGCTTATCGACGAACGTCGATAGCTCGGACAGTCCGGCTTCCAGAGCGACGATGCGCACCTTTAGCTCCTGCTGAGTTTCTCCAAGGGCGTCCACATCATCGCGTAGCCCAACAATCCTTCCCTCGGCCGTCTTGAGCTCGATGGCTATGGCTGTCACCATGTCGTGAAGATCGTCGATCTTCACTTCGAGGCCGTCGATGTCTCCCATGCTTCCCTTGACTTCGCCGATGAGCTCTGCCATGAAGGCTTCGAGGCTTCCGAAAGCTGACTCCATCGCTGCGAGCTCCTGATCGAGAAGCTCCGCGACCGAAGTGGGAGCTTCCTCCTGGGCATAGCCAACAAACAGGAAAACAAGGAGCGACAGGGCGGCTATTGCCGCGGTAGAAAGCGCTCTCTTCATTGTCGTCCTCCTTTAGTTCTTATGAATCACAGCTTGAGGATAGCGTTTGCGGCGAAACCCATGAGGGACTACTGCCGTCTGGGCATTGTCCCTTTGTCGGGGGGGTGTCGGACATGTGTCCCGCCATCCTTGCAACGGGATGCAACCGAGTACCGGGATACAAGTTAGCAGGCCCATCCTGTATGGACCCCTTCGAATGGAACGAAATGCAGTAACAGTGACGATCTGGATTGCATTATGTGCCAATCCGCCTGTTGCAGTTGTCCCGGCGAGTTGATAAAATCCCTAAGATTTTGCGGCCGTTCGCAAATCCCCAAGAAAAGGGGTTTTGCGAACGAAGATCGTGAAAAATGAGGGGCTGGCCCCGTTACCTAAAGAAGAGGTGCTGCAAGAGCTATGAGTCTACTAATCGTAATACCCGGCGTTATCTCGGTATTGGCACTACTGAGCGCGTTTCTTTTCAACCGTTCGGTTGTGAAGCAAGCCCAGGGAACCGATCGGATGAAGGAACTGCAAGGCTACATCCGTTCAGGTGCCTTCACCTTTATGATTTCTGAGGCGAAGATCATGCTGATCACCATGGCAGTGATCGGCATCATCCTGTGGATTCTGTTCTTCTGGCAAGTGGCTATTGCATTCTGGATTGGCGCGCTGCTGTCGTTGGCTGCCGGATTCATCGGCATGAACGCGGCAACGCATGCCAATGCCCGAACAGCTAGCGCGGCTCAGAAATCGTTCAAGGACGCTCTCAACGTCGCCTTCTCCGGCGGTAGCGTGATGGGCCTTTCGGTTGCCGGTTTGGCACTTGTCGGCTTGGTCATTGTCGTTTTCATGTTCAAGCAATGGTTTATGCCCGAGACGCTGGTCATTGAGACGCGCTACTTGTTCGGCGTCAAGTCGCTGGCAGTCAACCTAATCCGTGGCGCGCTCATCGTCAGTGCCTACTCAATGGGGGCATCGCTCGTCGCCCTGTTCGACCGCGTCGGTGGTGGCATCTACACCAAAGCAGCCGACATGGCCGCTGATATGGTGGGTAAGGTCGAGATGGGCATCCCCGAGGACGACCCTCGTAATCCGGCAACGATCGCTGACAACGTCGGCGACAATGTCGGTGACGTAGGTGGATTGGGTGCCGACCTATTCGAGTCGTTCGTTGGCGCCATCATTTCGGTCATGGTCATGATCATGTATATCTTTGTCGGGCGCGCGAACATCGGCGTCGATGGTTTGATCGCCAAGCTGGGGTTCTCAGCGGGTCTCAGCCCTGAGAACTACTGGTGGGTACTA
>JAGLYB010000165.1 GCA_023132545.1 Candidatus Bipolaricaulota bacterium | reverse complement strand
GTGCAGCCTTTGGTAAACGCTTGGAGCGATCAGGTTCGTTGCTCCTATGGTATTTGAAGGTCTCGCGCGGCCTAGTCTGTGCTTGACGCGCATCAACACACACAGCAATATCTCCTAGTTATGTCGATCAGTGATTCTGAGAGATCAACAAGAGACTACATTCAGGAACTGACGCGAGATCGAATTCGCGCTTTGGAGGAAGCGACCAATGCAATGGACGTGAAATCTGGAGTGTTCCTGGGGCTACTGGGAGTATTCGTCGCGATCGCAGTGCAGGCTGAACCACCGGCGCAGAGCGTCCCATGGGACTTGGTGGCGACCTTCCTCTCATTCGTAGCTCTTATATCCGCAATCATCTTCCTTGCACTCTCGATGCGTCCGGCGAAGAAGAGGTTTGATCCTGACCCAGTCAAGTTACGAGAGACCTGCTGGAACAAAACGAAAGACGAAGTCGTGGATGCAGTGGTTACAAATCTCGTCGAAACCTGGCGCAATAATCATACTGCCCACGAGTGCAAGGCGCGGTTCCAGCAGATTGCTCTGTGGCTTGCGGCAGCCGGCATCTGTCTATTTGCGCTAACGCTCCTTGTACTAAGGCCGTTCTGGTTCAACTTATGACCACATTAGAAGGGAGGGAACATGCCCGAGAAAGAAGACTCGAACGAAGGTGCCCAGCCGGAAACTCCTCAACAAGACCAACCCGTGGAACCTACTCCAGATAAGCCGATTGACCTCTCATCTTTTGTCACAAGAGGCAAACCGGTAGAAGTGGATCCTGACACAATCAAGATCGACTTGTCAGCGACACTGACAGCAAGTGAGCCTCAAGAAGGATCTTCGAAGAAGCTATCTGACTAGATCCGGGTGTAGGAGTCCCGGGACTCGGGTGCGGGGCCGGGTCTTGTTCTTTGACGTTTTGGAGATACATCTGCTCTGTACGCAAGTTGGACATACCACGCCTATCGACGCTATCAACAGAAGACACCAATGTAGGTTCAGTTAGAGGGCATGCAGCGTCTACAAGCACTCGGCGCCACACACATGCCGATGACGGGTGGATTCGAGCCGTTCTATCGAGCTATCGGATTCGAAGAGAAGCGGACGCAGCATCCCTGGATCAAGCAGTTCTAAACAACACGCGGGTCGGCCCTATCTGCCGACCCGCCCTTTCCATGAATCAAAAACATTGCTGGATTATTCTTTAACCACCGTCTTTGTGGGAGCAGTGGCTTTCGTTTCTTTCTTCCGCCGTTTCCACGGCCGACCTAGAAGAAGACCAATGATGATGCCTATGCCCAAACTTCCGGCCAGCAATAAGACCCGCGACATCTCAAGATCCCAGAACCAAAGGCGAAACGAGACAACCTGTGTATTCTGCGCGACCAGAGTCAACGACAGTATCAGAAGAACGATGATGATGACAGTACGTGCTCGCATGAGTTTCCCCCTTTATTGATCTTCATAGTCTGGCTCAAGATCGCAAGGAAAACAAACCAGAATTTCCCCTAGATGTTGGCTTTCTTTGCCGCAGAAAATGGCAACGAGGCCCGCCGGTATGGCTTGCCCCACTGCAAGAATTACTACCCGTTACCCCTCACTATGGACGGGAACATCTCTCAAACGTCTCCGAAGCGTTTTCGAACCCATCTGAATATGTTGTTGGTCAAATAACAGATTCTTCGCTCTGGAATCGAATCTGAAGCTATGTTGCTCATATGTTAGGCGTTCTATGCAGGGGACTCTAATGACTTTCAGCTGCCGAGCCTACTCGCCTTCCCATGGCATCAACGTCGTCAGAAACAACGCCCTCCCTGGACTGAACATGCGGATGCTCTGCATCGCATATTCGAAGATGCCCGCAGTAGTGGGTGTAGAGGGTGCAAGCAGTTTCTTCGACGGCTTAACCTGAAGGATTCGGCAATGGCGATTGAGGCCTGCCGCTTCTCTCGCACGCTGAATGGCAAGATCCAACCCGCCTAATTCATCGACCAATCCACGTTCCTTCGCTTGAGAGCCCGTCCAAACTCGGCCCCCGGCGACGGCATCGACTTCGTCACGTGTCATGTCCCGACTGTCTGAAACGCGATTCAGGAATTGTTCGTAGATTTGACTGATCGAATCCCACAGGGATTGTCGCTCGTCTTCGGTGAAGGACTGCGCACCCGAGTAATACCCCGCATGTTTACCGCAGCTAACGATCTCGCGGTGGAACAAGATTTTCTCAAACAATCCTGCGGTCACAAGCTTACCACTCAACACGCCGATTGAGCCTGTCACTGTTCCCGGTTGTGCGATGATCTTCGCTCCAGGAGTGGCCACGTAGTAGCCGCCTGATGCGGCCATTGTGCCCATGGAGATGATCAGAGGCTTCTTCTCTGCTATCGTCTTGAGTGCGGCCGCCATTGCTTCGGACGACGTTGCCGATCCGCCGCCTGAATCAACGTGCACGACGACAGCACTGACGCGTTTGTTGCGAGCCAGTCCGCGTGCTTGATGAACCACGGTCAAGTCACCGGCCTTCTCCGAGAACAACAATGGCACTCGGAAGGGCGCTTTGAATGGAGGCGTGGAGCTGCGTCCGTCAATGATGTCTCCTGCAATCCGAAGAACGGCCACACATTTACCCGGTCGCGCCAGAGGGGTAAGGAGGAGTCTGGTCTTGGCTGATTTGTAGGGAGCGAGCCTTGCCGGTTTCGATTGCGTTCCCAAGTAGGCGGGCAGCGCTTCTTCACCAAGAACTTCGTCAACAGCGCTCATTTCATGAGCTTTCTCGCTTGAATAGGGACATCCGTCGATCAGAACCTTGGCTTCGTCAACGGAAATGGATCTGCCGTTGGCGACCCCTTCCAAGGTTTGACGGTACAGGTCATCGAGCAGCCAGATCGCCATCTCGCGGGCTTGTTCGGACATCGAGGTGCGCATCAGCATGTCGGGAGCCGTTTTGTAAGGCGTAATCTGGACGAAATCTCCCTTGATTCCAACGCGTTCGAGGGCATCGGCTAGGAAGTAATAGCGGGATTCATGCCCAAATGCTGCAACAGAACCGCCGTGCTGCAGAAGAATCTCGTCGGCGGCATTGGCTACGTAATAGTTGGCCATATCGTAGTTGTGCGACCACACCACTACCCGTTTGCCGGCAGCGCGGAGTTTCCCAATCAGATCACGTAGGCTCTGAAGCTGTGCCGGTAGGGCGTTCACTCCATATAGCCGTAGCACAATGCCCTTGACCCTTGGATCGCGAGA
This sequence comes from Candidatus Bipolaricaulota bacterium, assembly GCA_023132545.1. GTDB lineage: Bacteria > Bipolaricaulota > Bipolaricaulia > UBA7950 > UBA9294 > SPBW01. Next base: position 339 of record JAGLYB010000165.1, on the reverse strand, counting down.
GACCCGCCGAAACTGGACACCAAGGTCACGCAGGGTTCGTGTTTTGGGAGAAAACATTCGGCGTGGGAACGACGGTCGCGGAGGCGCCGTTTCCGGAATCGGTCCTTCGATGGTGAAGACAACGTAATCCGGTGCTCTTCCCAGTCTTCGCATGAGATTGCTCAGAGTTCGGAATATGCTTCGAATGACGAAAATCAAGCTGCCCACGATCAGAACACCTCCCTAAGAAACCATCAGTGTGCCGGTTTACACAACCCAGTCACGAATCGTTCTCTCCTACTATTTGGCTGCAATATGTCTCGCTGCATAGATCCCGGTCACAGCCGAGAACACGATGCC
>JAGLYB010000164.1 GCA_023132545.1 Candidatus Bipolaricaulota bacterium | reverse complement strand
AGCCGTCCTTGCGAGGCTCTGATCCTCCGGACAATGTCCCTGCATCCGAATCAATCCAGATACCCTGGTACCCACCGTATCCGTCCGAAGTCGTTTCCACACGATGTCCCCTGCTTCGCAATCCATCGAGCGCTGTTTGCGAAAATCCGGGTTCGAGGCGAACGATACCCCCGTCATTCATGTGTCGGCCCACAGGAGTTGACGACCCATCGTGCCGGAACCGCAACGCCTCGCCGGCAAGCTGCGGATCCATCCCAAATTCGATCAGATTGAGCAGAACCTGCAGCTGGCCTTGCGGTTGCATGTCGCCGCCCATCACGCCGAAGGAGAAGACGGGCCGGTCATTCTGGGTCACGAACCCCGGCATGATGGTATGGAACGGCCGCTTGTTGGGCACAAATGCATTGGCATGTTCAGGATCGAGATGGAACAGGCTCCCGCGATTCTGAATGGCGAAACCAAGATCGAGGGGCACCATCCCTGAGCCAAAACTGTTGAAAATGGATTGGATGAACGAAACCGCATTCCCTTCTTCATCTACGACCGTGAGGTAGACCGTGTCTCCTTGAATAAGCCGAGGATCATCCAGAAGAAGCTCAGATGCCGCGCGTTTCGGATCGATCCGCTCCCGCTGTCGCGTGACATACCCGTCAGCCAACAACGCTTCGATCGGCACATCACAGAAGTCGGGGTCAGCATAGAACCGGGCCCGGTCTTCGTACGCCAGCTTCTTGGCCTCAATGAGCAGATGTAGGTACTCGGCGGAATTGTGCTCCATGGAGGCAAGGTCATAGGGCTCAAGGATTCTCAGCATCTGCAACAGGGCCAATCCTTGAGTATTCGGCGGCAATTGCCAAACATCATAGCCACGGAATGGCACGGAAACGGACTCAACCCACGACGACGTATGGCTGGCAAAGTCAGGGTGCGAGAAATAGCCGCCCGCTTGGCTGGAGAATGCTACCAAGGCATCGGCAATAGAGCCACGATAAAACGCGTCGTTTCCGCTCTCAGCAATGTGAGTCAGGGTCTTTGCCAGCTGCGGATTTCGGAAGATATCACCACTTTCTGGGACCCGGCCATTCGGCAAGAACACAGCGGCAGCACCTGGGTCTTCGGCCAATCGCTCGGCAGACGCCTGCCACATGTGTGCGATAACCGGAGTCACTGGGAACCCCGCCTTGGCGGCATCGATTGTCGGCTGCAGTAAGTCGCGCATGGGGGTTCGACCAAATCGACTGTGAAGCGTGAACCATCCATCGACACATCCGGGAACCGACCAGGATAGTGGTCCGCGCGAAGGGATGACCTGATGTCCCTGGTTCACGATCTCCTGTCGTGATAGAGCCCCAGGAGATCGTCCGCTGCCGTTCAATCCGTACAGCCGCTTCGTGTCTGCCTCCCAGACAATGGCGAACACGTCACCGCCGATCCCGCAGGACATGGGCTCGACCAACCCCAGCATGGCATTGACGGCGATGGCTGCGTCTATGGCCGTGCCGCCGGACTTCAACACATCGATGCCGGTTTGAGCGGCAAGCGGCTGGCTGGTTGCCACCATAGCTCGTGATGCTTGGGCTACGGGGCGGGGAGTCCCGGAGAAGGTTGGCACGGTTTGATCAGACAAGCAGGCTCCTTTCTACTAGCTACCGTCTACGCTGGAATTGGCGCACTAACTTGGGGATCCCTTTCAGGAATCCGCATGGCCATTATGGGATCCCCCCGCGTAGCAATTATAATAACACGAGGGCTGGGAGGAGCGATGGAAGAGCGAAAGATCGTGCTGCGCGAACTGCTGGAGCAGAATCCAGCTGATGTTGCCGAGGTTCTGGCCGAGCTGTCGCAAGATCAGGCCACCGACCTGATCCATCATTTATTCCTCCGTCACGCCGCTGCAGAGCCGCTCGGGGAGATGGACGCTGACGATTCAGCCGAGCTGGTCGTTCATCTCGACAGGAAGGAAGCCAGCGAAATCCTGTCTCGCATGGACCCGGATGATGCCGTCGACTTGTTGTTGGAGTTGCCGGAAGACATCCAACAAGAGCTTCTTTCTCGCCTAAGCCGATCAGACGCCAAGGTGCTGTCC
>JAGLYB010000163.1 GCA_023132545.1 Candidatus Bipolaricaulota bacterium | reverse complement strand
TCCGACGGGTACGAGATCGAACTGGCATGGGATGCTGTGTTGTCAGATGAAGAGCTTCTCTTGACCCTGGAGGACGATTCTATTCGACTTGTTGCCGGTGCCTATGACGGAGCCTATTGGGTTCAGCGGGTGAGGCGCATTGTCGTCAGGTAACGTTCCCTCCATCGAAATCAACCGCCTGTTCGTTCAATTTCCTGGGCGCAATCAGCCGGCGCTTTCTGATGTATCGGCAAGGATTGAACCCGGGCAGACCATCGCTATCACCGGACCGTCCGGGTGTGGGAAAACAACGTTGTTGCGAACGCTGGCCGGTTTCATTCCTGACATGATCCATGCAGACGTTCGCGGCGAGATTCGGGTTGACGGTCGTTTGCTGAAGGCAATCGACCTGTCGCAGTTGTCACCGGCGATTGGACTGGTGCAGCAAGATCCTGACTCACAGGTCTGCACGCTACGCGTTCGTTCTGAGGTAGCGTTCGGTCCGGAGAATCTCTGCCTGCCGCGGCAGGATGTCGAATCCAGAGTCGCAAATGCGCTGGAAGCCCTGGGGATTACCCATTTGGCTGATCGTGACACAACCACGCTGTCGGGAGGGGAGAAGCAACGGCTGGCCGTGGCTTCCATTCTCGCCATGCGGCCCTCAGTGATTTTGCTGGATGAACCGACGGCTCATCTCGATCCTGCCGGAGCCAAGAAGCTGTTCGACCTGCTGCGACAGTTACAGCAGCAGATGGCGTGCACGCTTGTTATTGTCGAGCACCGGCTCCCGCCGCTTACGTCGTTGAATCCGCAGCTTTGGATCATGGATTCGGGACAGCTCGTTCAACGCAAGGAGACCCGGATTCATGAAGACGTCTTCAACCTGTCACGCCAGGCTGGAGCAGATCGAAGCGGACGCATGAATTGCCGCACATCTGGACATGCACTGAGGATCGAGAACCTTTCCTTCGGCTATCAAGAAAGACTGATCGAGGACCTCTCTCTGACATTGGAGCCGGGCACGATCCTGGGTGTGATCGGCCCCAACGGTGGGGGAAAAACGACGCTACTCCGTTTGATGGCCGGTTTGGAGCATCCTGACGAAGGCTCAATCGTACGTCCAAAGAAGACGATCGTAGGCATGGTATTCCAGCATCCACATCAGCAGATCTTCGAGAGAACGGTGCGGCGGGATCTGGAAATCGAAGGACCTCTTGATGATAACGTAGTGACCTCATCCCTTGAATTCGCGCGTCTATCCGGATTGGAGGAGGTTCCTCCGCATTCCCTGAGTTTGGGAGAACAACGCAGGCTCACTGTGCTGACCGCGCTCCGGAGAACTCCGAACCTGCTTCTGTTGGACGAACCGTTCATCGGTCAAGATCGAGACAATGTCGCTTGGATCGTCGAGCAGATTCGCCGCGCAAGAGACCGCGGAGTCATCGTTTGCCTCGTAACGCACGATATCCCGATGGTGGAAACGTTGTGCGATCGTCTCCTCTATCTCGGAGAAAGAGCGATCTTGGGGGACCCTCACGACGTCTTCAGCGAGCTGCGTGTGTCAGGACACTCCGCCTTCACGCCGGGATTCTGGGAGGCGGTCGGATGATCCCTGCTATTGCCTACCATCCGGGAACCCGAGGGCTCCATCGCGTCAACCCGGGGAGCGGACTGCTTCTGTTGGCATGTACGTTGTTTGCCGTTCTCGGGGCGGACAGCCTTGTCATTAAAGCGGGGATCCTCACCCTTGTTGTTGGCTTGGCTGTTTGGTCGGAAGGGTCTGCTCGGGCTTGGCTTAAGTCGCTTCGCTTCGCATTGATATTCGCGACGCTGCTGTTCCTCGCCCAAACGCTGTCGATTCGTGAGGGACCCGTTCTATTCCGTGCTGGAATCTCCATTACAAGCCAAGGCGTCATGGTCGGTGCGAACATGGCTCTCCGATTCTTGG
>JAGLYB010000162.1 GCA_023132545.1 Candidatus Bipolaricaulota bacterium | reverse complement strand
AAAGGTGAGGAGACCGCATGCGGAATTCCGAAGCAATGATTGATTGAATAGGCACATCCAGGAATCGCTCCCACATGTATTCGGCGACCAAACTAGCGTGAAAGGCAGTGCCACAAGAGATGAGATAGATATGGTCGAATGGTGCGATGGGGTCGTTCAGAATCGACAAACTTGACTTCTGACGAGCCGTCTTCTCGCGAATGGTTTCGCCGATCGCACGGTCCTGCTCGTGGATTTCCTTGAGCATGAAGTGCTTGAAGCCACCCTTCTGAATCGAGACTTGATCCGTTCTCACACGGTGCGGTGTCCGGTGAATCTGAACCCCGTCGAGATTGACGATACGGATGGCGTCACGTGTTAGCTCGGCCAGTTCGTCATCGGCCAGGAAGATGACCGATTCGGCCTTCCCGAGAAGTGCCGGAATATCCGAAGCTACAAAATTGGCGTCTTTTGCTTGTCCGATAACGAGCGGGCTGCCGCGTCGCGCCGAAACGATCCGATCGGGCGTTTTCGAGCATAGAACAGCCAGTGCAAACGCACCGTCTGCACGGCGGACGGCCGCTGTCACTGCCTCCAACAAATCTCCATTGAAATGGTGTTCGATAAGATGGGCTAGTACCTCGGTATCTGTATCGGAACGGAAACTATGTCCCGCGGCAAGCAGTTCTTCTCGCAGAGGCAGGTAGTTCTCAATGATGCCGTTGTGAATGATGGCGATGTCCCCGTGACAGTCAAGATGAGGATGTGCATTGGTCTCACTGGGTACTCCATGAGTGGCCCAGCGCGTATGACCGATCCCAATCGTAGCAGACGAAGTCACATTCTTGAGCAATGCTTCCAGATCGCGAACCTTGCCTGCTGTGCGGAAGCGGCTTAGCTTGCCATCCTGAAGGGTGGCAATGCCGGCAGAGTCATATCCTCTGTATTCAAGACGGGACAATCCCTCCAGAAGCAAAGGGACGACGGGTTCGCAGCCGATATATCCGATGATTCCACACACAGTGACCTCCTGGACTTCCAGGAAGTGTAGCGAATGGAAGAGGCATCGCCAATGACCACAAGGATTGGCGCTTGAGTGAAGAGGGGCTATAATCTAAATGTTGTTCAACCGGCGATATCGGAAAGGAGCTAGGCATGCGAGAAGTTGTGATCAAGGCCCTGTTGGTCGATCCATCGAACAACTCACCCGTGGTCCTCTTGAAGGATCGCGCATCTCGAAAGGCTCTGCCCATTTGGATCGGGGATTCCGAGGCCATTTCCATTGCCTTTGGGCTTCAGAAAGAAGATTTCCCTCGTCCGTTGACGCATGTTCTGATGAAACAGATGCTCGAGAATTTGAATGCGAGGATTGACAAAGTTGTCATCAAGTCTGTGCGAGATGGAACTTTTTTCGCCTCGATCTACATTCGCGATGCCCAAGGGGATGTGATGGAGTTTGACGCCCGGCCATCGGATTCTCTAGCCCTCTCCTTGAGATCGGGGTGCCAGATTTTTGTAGAGGACGAGGTATTCAGTTCCGAAGCTATTGAGTCTCCGTTTGCCGAGGAAGACGAGTTCCACGACTTCGTGGAAGATGAGTTGGACTTGGGCGAGTTTCGCAAGTGGAAAGAGTGGGCGGAAGCGGAGGCAGAAGAGTCCTAGCCGCGAATATTCTCCACGCCTGCCTGGGGTGGCGTAACAACCTCAGCCTTAGTTAAGCCTTGGTCAATAGTTATCAACTGAACCAGTAGCGTCGAACTTCTCTGACCGTTCTTGAACGTCACTACTTTCTGAACGAGATAGGTTTCACGATCAATCCAGACCATGCGTAGCAAGTCCTTGGTATCCGAGTCGCGGACCTCAAGAATATGGCTGCCAGGTATCGAACTCCCATTATTGGCGAAAAGCGACTGTGTCAATCCGAGGCTCACTTGTGGTTCTCCCACTTGGATGTCAGGGCAGAACGAGAAACAGAGCGCATAGGACTGAGAAGAAGATGGTACCACCGGAGCGGAGAAGTGAGCGAAAGGGACAGTCGATGTGTTGCTGAACGAATCAAGAACTGACAAAGATGTCGCAAAGGGGATCCCGGAAAATCCGGGAATATCCTGAAGAATCTTGATTTCCGTGTTTCCAGCAAGCCAGTCGGATCGGAGTTGTGCTATGTCAAAAATCCCCAACCCAATCCTTACTAGAGGGACTCCGGGCCAGCGCTTGCTGACGATGATGTCCTCGCTTGGGATGTAATGAAACAGCTGGTCGTTCTCTATGGTAAAGGTTTCATCACGTACGGACGAAATGAACAAATCCTCGCTTGCGCCTTGCGGCGGTACATAGCGCATGGAGAGGACGGGAGGTGGACCCTTGACGTACCTTACTTTCATCCTTACATTCTCCGCAGGTCGTGACTCATCGGTCACCTGCAGCGTTGCTTCGAGATCCTGGATGCGATTGAATGCGTTCTCCACTCGCCAGATAAGTCCCTCTACTTCAGTAGGCGGATGCTCGTCGAGTAAGTACTGGTCCACTGCCGCGATGGTGACAATGAGCGCAACGAATACACCGATAGCGAGTAGTAAGCTTTGATTGTTCATCGATGGGCATTATAATCCCCTTCTGATGGGCATTCAACAAGGTTCGGAACCCGGAAAGATTGTCTGATTGGAGGCTCGTGGTGGAACTCCGCAAGATTCAAGATGCTGACGTAGAAGGAAAGACCGTACTTGTCAGGGTGGATTACAACGTTCCATTGAAGGATGGCAGCGTATTGGATGACCGACGTATCCAGGCTTCGTTGCCCACCATTCGATGGCTTCTCGATTACAACGCGAAGGTTGTATTGATTTCCCACTTGGGACGTCCTGAAGGGAAGGTGGTTGAAGAGCTCCGGCTTGATCCCGTAGCGAAATGCCTCGAATCGATCTTGGGGAAACCCATCATCAAGCTCGACGATTGCGTTGAGGAAGCGGTGTCCAAAGCTGTTTCCGAGGCGAAGGAAGGGGATGTTCTGCTGCTCGAAAACGTTCGTTTCCATCGCGAAGAGACGATCAATGAGCCGGCGTTCACCCATGAGCTTGCGAATTTGGGGGACTTGTTCGTTAATGATGCGTTCGCAACCATGCATCGCGCCCACGCTTCCACCGTAGGAATCGCCGATCATCTGCCAAGGTTTGCAGGGTTTCTCGTGCAGGCAGAGATCGAAGCGCTGAAGCCGTTGATCGAATCCCCTGTTCGCCCGTATGTAGCTATTGTTGGCGGGAAGAAAGCTCAGAGCAAACTGGGGCCGCTGCATGACTTGGCTTCGCAAGTCGATGAGATCCTGATCGGTGGAGGAGTGGCCATGACGTTCCTCCATGCTATGGGGATCGATGTAGGGGCTTCGGTAGTGGATCACAAGGTGCTCGAAGAGGTGGGCGAGATTCGAAGAATCATCGCGCAAACCGAAACAATCCTTCATCTCCC
>JAGLYB010000161.1 GCA_023132545.1 Candidatus Bipolaricaulota bacterium | reverse complement strand
CGAAATCCACGACTACATCAATCGCTGGATCAAAGTGCTCGCTTTCGGCGCCTTCTAAGAGATTGACAACCGCCTGCGCGTTAAGCCGGGAATCCTCGGGCGAGAGGCTATGCATACCCATCACTACGAAGCTGACAGCCTGTCTTACGGGAGCTTTGGCCTCAGAGAGAATCTGCCCAATACGCTGCATCGTATCGATAATCCGTTGTCCAGTTCCAATTGCGTCCTTGACGGCGTCGAGATCTGTGTCGGCTTGTGCGATGAACGTTGAGATGACAAGAATCGTCATCACGAGCGCTGCCGCGCATGCTAAGAACCGATGTCTCATGATTCCTCCTTATGTGCATGCCGCACACTGCAGGCACAGCATGTCAAATGACCATCAATCGATGCTCAAACTGTCCTCATTCGCTGGTGGCTCGAATCGATAGCCAAATCCCTTGACGTTGACGATGATCTGCTTTGGATCTGGATGCGCAGCTCGCAATTTGCGGCGAAGCATGTACACGCACTGCTTCACATCAGACGATGCTGCATAGGTCGATTCCGACCAGATGGTGCCCAGAATGTCTTGGTCAGTGAGGATCACGCTTGGCTGCCGCGCAAAGAGGAGCAACAGGTTATAGAGTTTGGGGGTGAGTTCGATGGATTGTCCATTCAGATGGACTTCACACGTGTTGATATCAATTCGTAGCGTTCCACACTGAAGGATTGAAGCATCCGTCGAACGTCTTCGCCTCTGGAACAGCCATAAAGCCATCGCCAATCCCATCATCGCGCCCAGCCAAGCTCCAAAGCCAATCCAAGCTCTCGACAGCGCGTATCTTCGGATCTCGGAATTCACGTAATTCCCTGAGAAGCCAATGCGGATGAAGCCGATGGACGACTCCTTGTACCCGGTCAATATGATGGGCGTTCTCACCTCAACCGCACCGCTCGGAAGATTCTCGGCCACCGTCCTCGTAAGCATTGCATCGAATTCGACAACTTCGTAAGGAGGCTCAATATCTAAGCCCTCGTCATAGTCGTTGAACAGGATCTGTCCCTGAACCACGACATCGATGTACAAGCCGCTGCCCATGAGCAGAAGCTTTGCCGAGCTTGCAAGCGCATCGAGCTGATCGCGAACGATCCAATGCTCAGCAAACTCCTCGAACGCAAGCACCTGACGTCGGCAACTGTCGCGAAAAGCGTTACGGATAGAGTCTCGATACTGGCCAACATTCCGAGTCTCCACAATGATTCCCACGGCGAGAAGAGCGATCCCCAGACAAAGAAGCAGCACCCATCCATTGCGTCGATTCATCACCTCAAGACAGTAGAAGGCTTTTCATTGCAACGCAAGGCGTTTCACCCATTTGATACAGAACTGATGGAGCAATTTATGAAGGCAGTCAATTGCGAATATCGAGTCCTTGAGCGAGAATAAGCGATCTCCTTGCCCTGGAGGCACTATGCACAATGATTCGACGTTCGATGATGCCCGATTCCAACAATTGATCGATCGCCGCAGCACGGAATCCATCAAGTGGAACTATTTCGACGAAGACATTCTACCGATGTGGGTGGCAGACATGGACTTCCTTTGCCCACCTCAAGTCATCGAAGCACTACGTCAGCGCGTCGACCATGGCATCTTTGGCTATCCGGGCGAGCCTACACGCATGCGAGAAGTCATCGTCGATCGCCTCAAACGCCGATACGATTGGATCATCGAACCCGAGTGGATTACCTTCATCCCCAATGTATTCTCTGGGTTCCATCTGGCTGCCCATGCAGTCACGCGGCCAGGCGACGGCGTTCTACTTACACCGCCCGTCTACTTCCCGATGCTGCTTGTGCCCGGAAACGTGGATTTACAGGGACAACTGGTCGAGCTTGATCGGAGTAC
>JAGLYB010000160.1 GCA_023132545.1 Candidatus Bipolaricaulota bacterium | reverse complement strand
TTCTTCTGAGTCGTTACGGCTTCCACGCTCAATGCATAATTGAGTAGCGGGGTGTCTTTGAAGTTCTCCTTGGCGAAGTTTTTCATCAACTCGACGCGCACGTCCGGGTTCTCCAAGGTCTTCAGCTTGTGGCCGATGCCCTGAATGCGGATGTTCTTGTCTTTCATGGCTGCGATGAATTCGCGTGGGGCGAGTTCGTTGCGTAGGCCATAGAGGAAGTGCTCGGCTGCGCCGTTGACGGCTCCGCCAAAGCGCGGGCCGATGGTCAGGAGACCGGTGACCAGCGAGCTGATCAGATCCTTGCCTGCACGGGCGGTGACGATAGTGTTGTGTGCACCGGATACGGCGGCGCCGTGGTCGGCGATGATCTGGATGATCATTTCCAGGAAGTCGCGGCCGTATTGCGGGATGTCGCGCTTGAGCCACAAAAGCCCGATGACGCCACCGATGCCGTACTTTTGCTCGATGACTTCTTGAATGGGCACACCACAGTAATTGTGCATCACGCCGGACTCGTCGCAGATGGTCGAGATGAAGTTGGTCGGCTTGCGCACCAATCCCTCGGCCACCGCCTGCTGATAATCCATTGGAATCGCAGGAGGTGTGTAGTCCGGCAACGGAGTAATCACTCCGTTGCTTGTAAGATTCTCGAATACTTCTCGAATCTTGTCTCCGAAATCATCAAAGGAGGTCGGTACGGTAACACCGGCTTCACGCAGGGCGGCATTCTTGGCATCAGCGGTTTCATCATCGGCTCCAGCCTTGGCTCCGGCATGGCCGAACTGCACTTGGCCAGGCAATACCTTGGCACAGGTGCCTGTCGCCCACATGACGAGCGGCTTGGTCAGTCGGCCGTCCTTGATCGCTGCCACGATGGCGTGCTCGGCTGTTCCGCCGACTTCACCCAGACAGACAAGCATCTTGATGTCGGGATTCTGCTCGTAGCGGAGCAGATGGTCGAGCAGGCTGGCGCCTGGATGGGCGTCTCCACCGATGGCGATGCCTTCATTCACGCCGTCTGTGGCACGTGAGATGATGTTGTAGGCCTCGTTGGACATACCACCGGAGACGGAAACGAATCCGACGGATCCAGGCCGATACAGCTTGGCCATCTTGATGTTGTCCATTGTGCCGGCAGTGTTGCCGATCTTGAATGCACCGGCCTTGATGCCGCCGACAGTTGCCGGACCAATGATCCACTTGCCCTTCGACTTGGCTGTTTGGCTGAGGATCCGTGCATGTCTCTCCGGCACGCCTTCGGCGATAACGGCGATGGTGCGGATGGTGTCCGTTCCGAGTGCTTCCATGGTGGAGTCGAAGGCCGATCGCTGCGAAGCAAAGTTGACCATGACATCTGCCTCGGGGAATTTCTGCACGGCTTCTGAAATCGACCGCAGTCGCGGAATGGTGATCTCACGGATGCCCCAGAAGAACTTCTCGAAACCGCCGCGCTCGGGTGTGATCATGGCGACCACACTGGGCTCATCCTTACGACAGAGATAGTCGAAGTCGAGCATGCGCTGCGCTGCTGCTGTCTGCGCGCCATAGATGAATG
>JAGLYB010000016.1 GCA_023132545.1 Candidatus Bipolaricaulota bacterium | reverse complement strand
TCTATGTCCTTCGCCAAATCAACTCGGGGATGATGCTTTCGTACCTTCCGATCAGGAAAAGTAGCCTGTCCCCCCCAAGAACGTTTGGCGGTGGAATCTTGAAGGCCCGTGTTGTTGGATCGCTTCAAAGTGTGCCGCGGTGCCATATCCCTTATGACTGGCAAACCCATAGACTGCCACCCGAGCACCCAAATCTCGCATGATGGCGTCTCTGCAAACCTTGGCCAGAATAGACGCGGCAGCAATGTGAAATGACTTCGCATCCCCTCGTGTCAATTGCATGGATGATGGAATCGACTCGGCACTTTCTCCCTCGCCTAAGCTGAGTCCACGGTCGAACAAGCCAACATCTGCACGGATGCCGTTGCCTAAGCCGCAACCTGGGCCGTTGCCTAGGCTGTAACCTGGGCCGCAGCCCAGGCGTCGATACGCTCGAACGGCTGCAATGCTGCATGCCTTCACGATGCCGAATCGATCGATCTCGACGGCTGAGGCACAGCCAATGCCGCAATGAGCCTCCGTCAAGATATGGGTATAGAGACGTTCCCGATTCCGCTCGGTCACTTTCTTGGAATCGTTGAGGTCGGCGAATGTCTCAAGGACGGCGTCCAATAGGTCGCCGGTCGGCGAAAGCAATCGGCTCAGATCGAAATGAACACAGGCTACGGTAACCGGGCCTGCTAATGATCCCCGGCCTGCTTCATCGAATCCAACCAGACGTCGGCTCGGTGGCTGATCCGCATCAGGTTCCCTAGGGTTGGCGAACGCTAGGAAGGTCTGGCCGTGAGCCTCTGGAGAGGTTTCGTGTGGAGACACGCCTAAGAAAGAGAGATCGAATGCCAGCAGGTTGCGAGTGCGATCGATTCGGGCGGCGTGGTTCATTCTCCCGAACCGAAGTAGTCGTTCATGAGGCTAAATCGACCCAACGGCCAGACTCGAAGGAAGGGCTCGCCAATGAAGTCTTTCTCGTCAACAAACCCCCAATATCGAGAATCCTTTGAGTTATTGGTGTTGTCGCCGAGAACGAACCAGTGCCCGGCAGGCACTTCGGTTGGGGTGACACCGAATCCCATTCGCGGGTCTGTGGAGGAGTACGAGCGATTAAACGCAGGTCCGATGAGATGCTCCCCATCGACATAGATGTTGCCCCCGCGAATGTGAACGGTCTGTCCGCCAACGGCAATCAGTCGTTTTACATACCGAATACGGTGATCTCTGAGAACGATTCCCACGTCTTCGAGGGACGCAACCTCGTCGGTCTTCGTACCAACGGAGATAGCGGGTGCTCCTCTCACCTTCAGTGAGATGGCCGTTCCGTTCGGAAGGGTTTGAAGAACGTCTTCAACGTCGTCTGCTGAGTAGATGGTCTTGCCGTTGACGGAGGTCAATTCATCTCCTGGGACGATGGCAAAGGCTCCTATTGTCTCGTCTACTGACCGGATCAAAACTGCGTCAGTATGCCAGAACACAACAATGTCGCCGGGGACAGGATCTCGGAAATAATAGGAAATACGATCGACAAAGAACGAGTCCTTCGGTTCAATGGTTGGCACCATCGACTCCGTCGGGACATGCATACGAACAGTGACGAAGCTGATGACAAGAAGGGCAAGGATTCCGGCAACTGCCAGAATCTCAATCCATTCAAGCACCTCGCTCATCACATTGCCGGGCTGATACCCGAAACGCTCTGCAATTCGAAGAATAACGGCCGGCTTCTTCTCCCTCTCTCGGGACATCGCCCTGTCTCGCGACATGGACCGACTATCGAATGCGTCGCAGACGTCGCATGAAATAAGGGCGTGCCTGACGAACGTGACCTTCTTTCACCACTTCAATCCGCTCAATCTTGGGGGAGTGAACGGGATACGTCTTCTCGACGCCGATGCCTGAGGAAATCTTCCGAACAGTCACCATTTCCTGCGTACCTCCGCCCGATCTCTTGAGCACAATCCCTTCGAACATCTGGATGCGCTCTTTCGTTCCTTCGGTAATACGTTCGTGAATACGGACAATGTCACCAGTTTTGAACGGCTCTCGCTCTATCAGTTGTTCTTTCTCTATCGCACGCAGAATGTCGTCCATCTGCTCCTCCTCAACACTCGTCCCGATCTCCGGCTACGCGATCCAGCATGATCGCTACTGCCGCTCGAACGGACAGATGATTAAACTCGCTATTTCCCATGATCGGCGGCAGGATGACGTCACAAACATCGATCAGTTCTTCGGTCATGCCCCAGCCGGTCCCAAACAACATATAAACAGGTCGTGGATCGCTTCTCAATCGGTCCCGCAGTTCGTCGAACGAAACGCCCTTCTTGCTCGTTCCTCGGGCGGACGTTGCCACCAACAGCGGAGACTGCCCTTCAGCGTCTTCAATCCACTCTATTGTCTCTTCCAGGTCTTCTGCGACTGTGAGGTACTCCATCGCTTCGCCACGCCCGCTTGCTTCCCAAGCGCGCTCGCCTTCGGTCCAGAATCCTCGAATCCTCCAAGCAATCTCTTGTTGCGAGAGCAACGGCGTCACGACGAAGTAGCGATTAACACCATATGTTCGCGCCGACCGAGCAATATCATGCACGTCCATCGAGGTCGTCGAGGTAGCCACAATTTCACCACGCCGATTCCTCATCGGGAAATGCAGAAGACCAACGTACAAATTACCCATCTTCAGTCGTTTCCTCAAGGCTCAAGCCAAGCAACTCAGGCCGGTTGCGCATCGTCTTCTTCCACGCTTCTGCCTCGCGAAACGCCTCAATCTTGGCGTGATCTCCAGACAACAGCACTTCAGGCACTCGCAGCCCGCGAAACTCCGGAGGGCGCGTGTATTGTGGAGATCCCAACCGTGGCTTATCGTAGAACGAATCCGATTCAATCGAATCGAACTTACCCACCACGCCTGGGGTCATGCGAGCAGTGGCTTCAACCAGAACAGCTGCCGCAACCTCACCTCCGGCGAGAACATAGTCGCCGATGGAAATCTCCTCGTCGACAAATTCAAGCACGCGCTCATCTACACCTTCATAGCGACCGCACAATAAGATAAGGCCATCAAGCCGTGCCCAATCTGCCGCGTCACGTTGCCGGAAAAGCCGCCCTTGTGGCGAGAGCAGGATCGTACGAACGCGATAGCATTCGCCATCGCCTTCCGCCTTGATCGCCTCAATGCCTCGAACGAACGGATCCACCTTCATCAACATACCGGCTCCACCGCCGTACGGTCGATCATCGACGATACGGTGCGGGTCGTCGGTAAACGCCCGCAGATCATGCAGACGAACGTCAATCACGCCCGAGGCTTGAGCCTGGCCGAGTATTCCTGCTGAAAGCAAACCCCGAAGCGCATCCGGAAAAATGGTGAGGATGTCAAAACGCATGGCACGTCAGCCTGTATCCGCCATTTGGATGCACGTTCAAAATCCTACTTCCGATCATTTTACCGCTGAACTCGCAAAGTTCGCGGAGAGCGCAGAGATTTGACATTGAGATTTCTATGGTTTCCCTCCGCGAACTCTGCGTTCTCTGCGGTGATAACTTCTGTTTTGTGAAGGGAAAGAGCCAGAACCCTACTTCCAAACATTTAACGCAGAGGACGCTGAGAATTAATACTAAGATTTCTATGGTTTCCTCCGCGTTCTTGGTGACCTCTGCGGTAAAAGCGGTTGCTTTGCAGGTGAAAGCTGTCGTCTTTTAAGACTATGCAACAACCTCTCATCAGTCGATGATCTCGACGACAACCTCTCGACCGAGACCTTCAGCGACTGTTTCCAAGAACGTCCGTAGCGCGCCGATGGTTCGGCCACCTTTCCCCAAGACTCGGCCTCGATCTTCTTTCCCGACATGCAGAAAGAAGATGTCCACTCGTTCCGTTTCGATGCGATCGATTTTGACCGCATCAGGCTGTTCGACCAACGAGTGGACAAAGAATTGACAAAGGCGGAAAAGCAAGGCTCCTCCTCGCGTGTTCCCTAGGCTTCTTCTTTGGGAGCTTCCTCAGCTTCAGCTTCTTCAGCTTCTTCAGCCTT
>JAGLYB010000159.1 GCA_023132545.1 Candidatus Bipolaricaulota bacterium | reverse complement strand
AGAACTGGAAAGAGCATTTCCTGCTGAAACCGGACGTTCACTTCCTTAACCACGGATCATTCGGAGCCTGCCCACGCCCTGTGTTTGACGAGTACCAGCGATAGAGGGGCGTAATACTCAACTTACACACGACTCGCCTGAATTCGTACTATGTTCCCGCAATCTAAGAATAAAGGACTACCAAAGGAGGAACAAGATGAAGAGTGGATGCAGCCAAGTTGGCCGGTGGTCATTGAGGGGCGTTCTCTTGCTGACGGTCGGAATAGCAGTGTTGGCTGGGGCCATCTTGGCAACTGCCCAAGGGATTATCTGGGAGGAGCATGCGATCCCAATCGCGAACCTCCGTATCAATGATCTCGCTTTGGTTGACGCGGAGACGGCGTGGGCAGTTGGAGTTGTCGATATCGACCCAGGTGCACGCCCGCCTCAGGTTGTTCCAACGATCCTCCATACTATCGACGGAGGAAAGACGTGGAACGAGCAGGAGACAGGGGTCGAGCGGGGGATGCTCAATGCAGTTTGCTTTGTAGAGACGGAGATGGCAGTTGCTGTTGGGCAGGACCATGGTACACGAGCACCGCTTGTCTTGTGGACGACCGATGAAGGGCAAAGGTGGGCCCGGGCGACCTTGCCACCAGGTCATCAGGGCCAGGGGTACTTGGGCAACGTCGTCTTCGCAAGCAACGGCACTGGTTGGGGTGTCGGCCACGATTACGACGAATCCGAATCGTTGTTCTGGCGCTCAAGCGACTTGTCCGCCTGGACTGCACAATCTCACCCCGTCCAAAACGGCGCTCGCCTTTCAGCGATTGCATTTCCCGTAGCGATGGTCGGCTATGCCGTCGGCTATATCAGAGGGGAATCTGCAAAGCCGTTCATGCTTAAGACAGCGAATGCTGGTGATACGTGGACGGAGGTTGCTCCCCCGCTAACGGAAGGAACTCTGGTCGATGTCTTCTTTCTGGATGAACAGACTGGCTGGGTCGTCGGTGCGAGCGGTGACGACGGTCTCGTGCTGAAGACAACGGATGGCGGGGCCAGTTGGGAAGCGACTCGTGTTCATAACTCATCCATCTATTTCAAACAAGTCCTTTTTCTCGATTTGCTGCGCGGTTTTGCATTAGGAAGTATCAAAACAGGCGACAAATACTACGGCGCTGTCTGGGAGACGCGGGATGGAGGTGCCACCTGGAACGAGTGGTACAAGACCGAACAGTCGATCACATGCCTGAATGTATATGGCAACATGCTGTGGATGGTCGTAACCGGAACGAGCGGGGAATCGACAAAGATTCTGAAGACGGAAATCTGCGTCGAAGATTGATCACTCTCTTAGAGCTTGTTGCAGCCATCTTCTCCCCGCAAAATAGAAGCTTGCACCGGTGCAACAGCTCTTACCGCAGAGAACGCGAACTTGCGGAGTTCGCAGGGTTCGCGGAGGAAAAACAAGGACAACTCATCCAACCCGGACGTTTGGCAACCCTTCGGGTTGCTACAAGAATCCGTGCGGATTCTCGTGTTGGTGATCAATCCTGCTAAATGCCGAACACGTTAGGACCTTGTCCTTTTGTCCTCGTCCAACCAGGATGTTCGGCGCTTTGTGCCGAACTCCAAGGAACTGCCGCGCAAAGCGCTTCAGTTCCCAAACTCACGACGAACTGGCGGCCACAGCCGACAGTTCGCGAACTCTGCGGTAGAACGCTTTTGAAACTGGATAGGGTTAACGCAACAGGCTCTTCTTAAGCTTCCACAACCTGTGCTACGATTGTTGGCAGGTCAGCGAATCGATCCAGGAGAACGTCGACTTCGTCCGTTTCACCATCAGCAGCGAACCCATAGGTGGTTGCCACAACCGTGCAGCCGTTGGCTCGGCCAGCCACGAAATCGTGATATCGATCACCGATCATGAACGGATGCGC